>CABUWB010000025.1 GCA_902495025.1 uncultured Eubacteriales bacterium | reverse complement strand
TACATAGGCAATGCCGATTACAGGTCATATAATGTTACAGACACATCAAGCACGTGGTATAACGGCAATGAAATTGTCAAGCAGCTTACGCTTAATAAGCAGACAGCAAAGGTTGGCGGCGAAATACATTTCAGATATAAAATGATTGTTAATACGCCGGGACTTGTTGATAAGTTAAAACAATTTTATCAATCAAACAATATAAATACAGCGGTAACAACAGTTAAAGAAACCGTAACTGAAACAACAACAAAAGCAGCCGTACAGACAACACAGGCACAAAGCACAGATAAAAACCAGATTAAGGTTGCGGTAAACGGTAGCTATATCAGCTTTGACCAGCCGCCTGTAATTGAAAATGGAAGAACGCTTGTACCTATGAGAGCAATTTTTGAGGCTCTGGGGGCTGATGTACAATGGAATAATGACACACAGTCGGTTATGGCAGAATCAACTGACGGAACAAAAATAACCTTAATTATTGGCAGTAAAAATATGCTTGTAAATAATAAGGATATGGTCGTACTTGATGTACCTGCAAAAATTATTGGCAGCCGTACAATGGTACCTTTAAGAGCTATTTCTGAGGCACTTAACTGTGAGGTTGAGTGGGACGGGAATAACAGGATAGTAACAATAACAAAATAATGTTGTAAAGGCTCAATTAATTTATGGAATGGTTGAGCCTTTAATAGAAATCAGGAAAACAGGCTTAGTATAAGGGTTAAAGTGATTGACTTTGATTAGGTATTTGCTCAACTATTCGCAAAACTTGTCTTTTGCGAATAGTTGAAAAAGGGTTTTAAGCTACACTTTTACTAATATAATCCTGTTTTTCAGGAGGTCTTTTATGCTTACAAACAAAAATATCTTACTTGGGGTTACAGGCTCTATTGCAGCCTACAAAATTACAGGTCTTATCACCTCGCTGAAAAAACTTGGTGCAAATGTAAATGTTATAATGACAAAGAACGCTGCCGAAATTATTACTCCGCTTACCATGGAGCGCCTTTCGGGCAACAAATGTGTTATAGATACCTTCGACAAAAACGTACAGTATTCAGTAAAGCATATTTCTTTAGCTGAAACAGCTGATATTGTAATGTTAGCACCTGCAACGGCAAATATTATAGGAAAAATTGCCTGTGGAATTGCCGATGATATGCTTACAACTACTATTATGGCATGTAAATGTCCTGTTTACATTTCACCTGCCATGAATACCAATATGTTCGAAAATCCCATTGTACAGGACAATATCGCAAGGCTCAAAGCCTTTGGCTACAATATAATTGAGCCTGCTGTTGGCAGACTTGCTTGCGGCACTGTAGGTACAGGAAAAATGCCGGAGCCCGAGGTACTGCTTGATTATATTTTGCATGAGCTTGCACACGAAAAGGATATGCTTGGCAAAAAGGTTATTATTACCGCAGGAGCTACACGTGAGTCAATTGACCCTGTAAGATTTATTACAAACCATTCCACAGGTAAAATGGGATTTGCGCTTGCTGCTGCCTGTGCAAGACGTGGCGCTGATGTTACGGTTATTAAGGCTGCGGTTACTGTACCTGTTCCTCGCTTTGTTAATATAGTTGAGGTAACAAGTGCCGAGGATATGTTTGAGGCTGTAAAGGCTCGTTTTGATGATTGTGATATAGTTATTAAGGCAGCTGCTGTAGCTGATTACACTCCCGTCATCACCGCCGATAATAAGCTGAAAAAGCACGACGGAAATATGACGATAGAGCTTAAGCGTACAACAGATATATTAAAATGGCTTGGTGAGCATAAAAAACATCAGTTTTTATGCGGCTTTTCAATGGAAACACAAAATATGCTTGAAAATTCACAGCGCAAGCTTGCCGCAAAAAATGCCGATATGATTGTAGCCAATAATCTTAAGGTTGACGGAGCAGGCTTTGGCACTGATACAAACATAGTTACCATTATCACCGCCGACACCTCCGAAGAATTGCCAATTATGAGCAAAAACGAGGTTGCAGATAAAATAATTGACAAAATTCTGCAAAAAATTAATATCATTTAAAATATAAGCCGCTGTAAAGTTTTTTACAGCGGCTTAATTTATTTTAACCTATAAATTTTAGTATTGTAATGCTGTCAGATATATCAATATTACCGTCACCGTTGACATCTGAAAGCGCTGTATTATTTATTTCTCCCTTACTATAGCTGTATTTCAGTATATTTGCTGCGTCAGCTTTTTCAAGGCTCCCGTTTCCGTCTGCATCACCCAGAACACAGGAGCTGTAAGCTGTTTTGCCTGCATACAGGTTTCGCTCACCTGTGGCTGTAAAAAAGCGTATTTCACTTATACTGCCGCAGTCAATATCACTGCTGACGGTTGCTCCGTCTATTGTCAGATATGCCTTGGAATTTATCATATCAATTACTATTGTGCAATTTACGGTTGTATCTGCCTGCACCTGTACACCTGTTTCGGCAAGATTGGTATTATCTCCCATGCTTCTCATACAATAGGCACCGCCCGATGTTCTTATACCTGCTATTTCACTGCTTGTACCATCTTTTTTAGTACCATGTATCTGCAATAAGCTCCAGTTATTGTTGGTTGTAAGCAGCTTAAAACAGGATTCAATTGTGATTTTATTGCCGTTAGTATTAACAGGCAAAATCAAATTGGTTATGGCTGTGCTATCACTGTCTGCCACATAGGCAAAACCGTCATTAGAAAATGACACATAATTATTACCCTCAGCTGTTACATCTCCCGTAACACGCACAAATGCACCGCCATAGCTTTCATCATCGGTTAATTTGCCGCTGAGATTATCAAAGGAATATACTCCGTTTACGGCATAAACGGTAACTGCTGTTTCTGCCTCGGCAGCCTGTGTTGTGCTTTCGGTTGTGCTTTCAGTGGTAGTTGTTGTCGTAGCAGTAGTAGTTGTTGTAGTCGTGGTAGTCGTGGTAGTTGTAGTGGTAGTAGTAGTTGTTGTTGTTGTCGTTGTAGCTGCAGTAGTTGATTCTGTTGTAGTATCAGCCTGTCCGCCGCTACAACTCAAATAAAACAGATACGAGCTGCCGCTGCCCTTCGTTATAGTATGTGTTCCGCTTTCAACAGATACTGTCAGTATACCATCAGCAGGTATTGTATATGCAGTACCGTCAAGCTTTATTGTTTTGCCTGCACTGTCAGTATTAAATATCATTTTTATATTGCCTGACGATGAAGCAGTAAAGCCAATTGAGGTTGATGACTCCATTTTAAGGCACTGCGTTATATCCTCGCCGTTATAGCTGACTGTACCATAACTGCTTGACAAATTGCCGCTTATAGTATAAAAGCTACTGTCCTTGCCATTATTAAAGCTGTGGTCTGTACCGCTTTGCTCTGTTTGCGACTGGGTTGTGGTCTCACTGGTCTGCTCTGTTTTCTGTGTAGTTGTTTCTGTAGTTTGTTCAGACTTTTGTGTTGTGGTTTCTGTAGTCTGTTCCTGGGCAAAGGTATTAAGCTTTGCAGTTGAGCCTATGTAATAAATATATACACTGCCTGCGGTTGAATAAATATAATACGTACCTGCAGCTGACAGACTTACCTTCTGCAAATCAACCGTTTCCGTACCGCTTACAGGTGCGTCAAGCAAAGCAATACGTGTACCTGCGCTGTCATAAACGCTTAAATTTCTGGCAGCTGATGAGTTGCCAGAAAGCACGCCGATATATAAGTCACCTGCTTCGGCAGCCGAAATCTCAATTGCACTTGCCGTAGGCGAGCCTTTAACCTTTAAATTAATGCGTTTGCTGATTGTTTCATCACCAACCTGCTTACTGTCTGCAGCTACAACAATATTGCCGTCAGATGAAGCAACAAGCCTGAATTTATTGTTTAATACAAACGGCTGGGTATAATCTCCCTCTGTGGCATCATCACCTCTGAGAACCGCCTTAAAGTCCACCGACTCAGCGCCAGCGGCATAAACCTGTGGCTGTGAAGGCAGAGCCGAGCCTGTACCAAGCCAGTAATCAACGTGTGGTGGCTGGTTGTAACCCACATTTTCGGCAGCAACGCCGCAGCGATACTGAGTATTATGCATAAGCGTATAAATTCTGTAATCCGTAGTATATGGTGTTGCATAAACCCTTACACCACTGCCGTCTGAAAGAGGTGCAATAAGCTCCTCTCTCCAATCGCCAAAAATATCGGCTGTCAGACACATATTGGCTTTAGAGCTGTTATTATAGGTTACACTCTGACCTGTAAACAATCTTCCGCTTGGATAGTCATCAATCATTGTTCTGTCCAGCACTTCACGTTCAAGGTCGCCATCCCAGTAGATAAGCGAGTTTTGTCCCCATTTTGTTACAGCTGACCAATCAGCCACCTTGCTGCCCGAGGCATTATATATAACACTATCTGCTGTAGAACAGAACTCTGCACCGTCGTTATCAGCAATTATATTATCTGCAATACCTCTGCCTGTGTCGCTGCTTGCTGTCCACCTTTGAATTATACTGCCTGTTTTGGCATCTCTTAATGATGCGCCATAGGTTTCCTCATGCACCTGATAAACCTCAAGTCCGCTGCGGTTTGGCATTAAATCCCCTACATGAATTGCATCTCCATGACCTAAGCCTGTTGTATAAAGACCTTTGCCGTTGTGGTCTACCGTCATTGAGCCATAAATTATTTCGTCATAGCCATCTCCGTCTGCATCAGCAGCAACAAGGTTGTGGTTACCCTGGCCCGCATAAGACGAATAGCCACTGTCATTAGTATCAAACAGCCACTTTTTGGATAACTTTTTATTTACAACGTCATAAGCTGCAATAACCGTACGTGTATAGTAGCCTCTGCACATAACCGCAGATGGCGTTGAGCCGTTGAGATATGCAACACCTGCAAGAAATCTGTCAACCCTGTTTCCGTAGCTGTCGCCCCAGGCTGAAACAGTGCCCCTAGAAGGTTCATAGTAGATTGTATCAAGCGCTTTACCTGTTTTGCCGTCAAAAAGTGTTAAATACTCACTTCCGTCCAGTATTCGTCCCGTAGAATTTGCATAAGCCGTTTCATTGTCGGATGCGTTTTTTATTGCCGAAACACTGCTTGCCTTGCTAACATAAGCACCTGTGCCGTCAAGCGAGCCGGGAGCAGTTTTGCAAAGCATTTCCGCACAGCCGTCCCCGTCAAGGTCATATACAATAAACTGTGTGTAATGTGCACCCGCACGTATATTCTGTCCTAAGTCAACTCTCCACAGCCTTTGTGCATCACCAGGCTCAATACGATAGGCGTCAATAATTACATTGCTTGTTGCTCCGTCATTAGAGTTATCCTGTGAGTTGCTTGGGTCCCACTTGATGATAAGCTCGTATTGTCCATCGCCATCAAGGTCAGCAGCAGATGCGTCATTTGGAGTATATGTTGCGCCAAGCCTGCTGTCAGTAGGCAAATCAAGTGACATATCAAAATAGCCGCCCTTTGCGGTGCTGTCATAGCTTAAAACGTACTCTGTTTTTGCGGTTTTGGTTACAGTACCGTCAGAGCTGCATATTTCAAGCGTATATGTATCCGAGGTACTGCCGCTTGCATCATTATAGCAGGTAGCCATACCCTCACCGCTGGTATAAATAAGCTGTGCATTACGGTACAGCTTAAAAATGGTATCCTCCGAATCGGTACCCAGATAACGCCAGTTGACAAGTGTGCCGCTTGAGTGTGCAGTTACGGTTAATCCCCTATCAAGACTTTCCACCTGTCTTGCCGAAGCTGCACTTACCTCAACGGTATTGCCGAATGTAGCGGCTGACCCTGCAAGCATAATTGCCGCAGTAAATGCCGCCAGTCCCCTATTAAATTTTGACATATTTACCTTAAATCTCCTTTCAAAAAATAATATGTTTATTTTAACATTAAAACTGCCGTCCTTTCAAGATAATGGAAAAAAATCAGCAGTTTTAATATAAATCAAGTTGTTAATTTGTTAATTATAACCATATTAAGGTGCTGTTATCAAATCAACCAAGGTTTTTATATGTATCTGCATAGTATCAAGACAGGGCAAGGGGCTTACACTGTCATTAAGTATAAGCGGCAACTCTGTACAGCCAAGGATAATAGCTTCAGCTCCGTTTTCCGCTTTCATGCGCTCAATAATTTTTATAAATATATCACGTGTTTCGTCCCTGACAATTCCCTGCTCCAGCTCGGAGAGAATTTTTTGGTTAATAAGTTCAATTTCATTATTATTAGGCGTTATAAGTTCAATACCTGCTTTGATAAACGGCTTTTTGAAAAAATCACCTTCCATGGTAAATTTTGTTCCCATAAGAGCAATTTTCTTTAATCCTCTGTTTAATGCCTCATTACAGCAGGCATCAATAATGCTTACAAGCGGTAAAGGTGATTTTTCTGCAAGCCTGTCAAAAACAATGTGAGGTGTATTTGCTGAAATTGCAGCAAAATCTGCTCCTGCAGCAGCAAGATTATTAATGGCAGCAAGCAGATATTCTGTAAGCTCATCATATTTTTGGGCAACACACAGATTTAAAACCTGATATACATTTATACTTTCTATTGTAAGATTTGGTAATATATTATCTCCAATTTTCTTTTGTACACCATATACTATACCTTTATAATATGGTATGGTCGATTCGGGGCTTAATCCCCCTACAATACCCAGCTTTTTCATTTATTTTACCTCCCTTTCAAGAAATACCTGTCTTTCTTTTATAACACCCTGGTGGTTTACATCAAGCTCGCCAGAAATTATACACCCCATACCTGTATACAGCCTTTTTGCGGGCTCATTTCCCGCAAAGGTGTCAAGTCTTATAACCTTAAATCCGTCAGATTTTGCCTTGTTAAATGCAAAGCTCACCATTGCCTTACCATAACCCCTGCCTGCCTTTGACGGTGGTATGCACAGCGTATGTATAACCATAACCTCACTGTCCGCTGCGGAATATTTCCAGTTTACCTTTTTGTAATCCTCTGCCTGAAAATTGTTTAAAATAACACTGGCGCAAATTTCTCCGTCTTGGTCAAGAACATATAAACTGTTCTCGTCAAGCGCTTTCTGTGCTGTTTCCCTTACGGGATATACTCCAAGCACCCAGTTTGAAAAACCACCGTTTTCCTTTTCGTTGGTTAACAGCTCGGTATAGCTTTGCTCTATTTTGTCAATATCAGATAAAACCGCTTTTCTAATCATACCTTTAACCTCTTTTTTGCATAGTTTCTTATTTATCAGTATTATCAAACTCAATATAACATCTGCCAAGACCTTAAATATTCTGTCATAAATCCCTTTCTCTTTTTAATCCGTATTTTTCATAAAAGATGTCAATATCTCTATCGTTTCGCACAAGCTCGGAATATTTCAGCTTATTCTCTTTGGAGCTGTAAAAGCCGATAGTTCTCTCGCCTGTACAGGTACTTGCCTCAATTTTAATATCCTCTGCCGTAAAGCCAACAGGAATTTTTTCGGTTTTCTTTTTACCAAAAAGCATATTATCACCTCTTTATATCACAGGCAGCTTTAAGCCCGTAGGCAGATACAGCATTTTTAACAGCATTATTTATTGCACGTCCTACAACCTCTGCGCCCAGTGTGCCTACCATATCCGCATTTGCGGCAACATCGCCTACCGACATGGCATAAAGGCTGTCGCCGTCTGCAGAAGTATTAACGGGGCGGATTGTCCTTGCATAGCCGTTATGGCACATGGCAGCAATTTTATTCATCTGTGTTTTATTAAATTTTCCGTTTGTTATTACAGCGCCTATGGTTGTATTTTCCACAAAAAGGTTTGCGCCTGGTTTATAGAGTTTGTACAGCTCACTTTCAGAGCTTTCAAAGGCTGTTAAATCCTCATTAAGCATACCTGCAATCATTTTATTTGTATCATAGTCAAATATATCACCAAGAGCGTTTAAAGCGACAATAGCACCTATTTTTAACTCGCCTACCTGCAGCGCATAAGCACCAATGCCTGTTTTTGTTGCTCTGCTTCTGCCGTTCAGCTTACCTACACATGCACCTGTGCCTGCACCAAAATTGCCCTGCTTAAAAAGACCCTTACCTGCATTTTCTGCCGCCTGATAACCCATAGCCTTATCGGGGCGTACATTAAAGCTGCCTATTTCAAGGTCAAAAAGACAGGACTGGCAGACAAGCGGCACAACACCGCTGCCTACATCAAAGCCAATACCCTTTTCCTCCAGATACTGCATAACACCGCCTGCCGCATCAAGACCGTAAGCACTGCCGCCGCTTAAAAGCACAGCATGTATGCACTCTGCATTAGCAAGCGGCTTTAAAATCTCGCTTTCCCTTGACGCAGGACCACCCCCTGTAACAATTAAACCTGTGGGCGCTCCCTTTTCACATATAATAGCAGTACAGCCTGTTGCATTTTCAATATCCTGTGCATTTCCTATACATATATTTTCAATATCCGTTATATTAATTTCCCTCATAATATTACCTTCCTTTTGTTTACAAAAATGGGGCTACATAAGTAACCCCGAAATTTTTATACATTAAATCTGAAAAGAATTACATCGCCGTCCTTAACGACATACTCCTTACCCTCGCTCCTGTATACGCCAGCCTCTTTAGCTGCCGCAATAGAACCTAAGCGTGTTAAATCCTCATAGGTAACAACCTCTGCACGAATAAAGCCTCTTTCAAAGTCAGAGTGGATTTTACCTGCTGCCTGAGGTGCTTTTGTACCCTCTGTTATAGTCCATGCCCTTACCTCGGTAACACCTGCCGTAAGGTAGCTTATAAGACCCAAAAGTCTGTAGCTTGCCGCAATAAGTCTGTCAAGACCGCTTTCCTTACAGCCTAAATCAGCAAGAAATTCAAGCTTTTCATCGTTGTCAAGCTCGGCAATTTCTTCCTCAATTTTAGCGCATACAACAAATACACCACTGCCTTCTTCCTTTGCAAGCTCTCTTACGGCGGCAACATACTTATTGCTCTCTCCGTCGTCTGCAAGGTCATCCTCGGCTACATTTGCGGCATAAAGCACAGGCTTTGCGGTAAGCAGGGTGAGTGAATCAACTATTTCCTGCTCCTCCTCATCAAAGTCCATTGTTCTTACCAGATTTCCGTCCTCAAGGGTCTGCTTAATTCGTATAAGTATATCAAGCTCCTTTGCAAGGCTCTTATCGTTCATAACCTGCTTTGCCGTTTTGGCAAGACGTCTTTCAATAACCTCCAAATCAGCAAAAATAAGCTCAAGGTTGATTGTTTCAATATCTCTTACAGGGTCAACATTTGCGTCAACGTGTACAATGTTTGAGTCCTCAAAGCAGCGTACAACATGTACAATGGCGTCAACCTCCCTTATGTGCGAAAGAAACTTGTTGCCAAGTCCCTCACCCTTGCTTGCGCCCTTAACAAGACCCGCAATATCCACAAACTCAATAACGGCAGGTGTTACCTTTTGTGTTTCATACATTTTTGCAAGTACATCAAGTCTTTCATCAGGTACAGGCACAATACCCACATTAGGATCAATTGTACAGAACGGATAGTTTGCGCTCTCCGCACCGCCGCCCGCAAGTGAATTAAACAGTGTACTTTTGCCTACATTAGGCAGACCAACAATACCAAGCTTCATTTTATATTTCATCCTTTCGATAATACCATATAATAGTTTAGTATAGCAAAAAAATTGTCAAATTACAAGCACAATAAAAAATAAATGCCTACAGCAGTGCCATAAGCATTTAGAGATTATTTTTCAAGCATATTTTTATAAAAGAATATTGCGGAAATTGTTTTTCCGTCGCATATTTCACCGTTAACAATAAGCTGTACCGCCTCATCAAGGCTGTAACGCTCAACATTTATAAATTCGTCTTCGTCAAGGTGCTGTGCGGTTTTGGTAAGACCCGTACAAAGAAAGGTATAAATTACTTCCGTACAAAAGCCTATGGCAGAATACATCTGCATAAGCGGAGTAATGCTTGCCGCCCTGTAGCCTGTTTCCTCCTCTATTTCCCTTGTGGCACACACAATAGGCTCTTCACCCTTTTCCCTTGTGCCTGCGGGCAGCTCCAGTGTTTCACGCCTTGCGGAGCGTCTGTACTGCCTTACAAAAAGTATTTTGTCATCATCATCAACAGCAAGCATAGCCGTAGCTCCGCCATGCTCTACAATCTCCTTTTCGGCAATATGTCCATCAGGTGTTGTGTAGCTGTCCTTATAAAGGCTTATTCTGCTGCCCTTGTATATTTCCTTGCGCTGTATTAAATCGTACATAATAATCACCTCAAAGCCTTAAAATATATACCATTATACACCAAAATCGGGCGTGTGTATATTAAATTTTTAAATAATGACAAGCCTGTACTCGCCGTCGGTTATACTGCAATTGCAGACTATATACTCACCGTTTCCAAGCTGATAATCATAGAATGAGCCACCGCAGTATCTCTCTAAAATTGACATAATTGTACCGCCATGCACAACAAATGCAACATTATCTGCGCTGTTTGATTTAATAATATTTTCAAAGCAGACACAGCAGCGTTCGGCAAACTCCTCCTTGCCCTCACCGCCTGGAGGTGGTATCACTCCACTGCTTTCAAGCCATTTAATATAATTCGGTTCGTTCTTTAGCTCCTCATAGCTTTTATTTTCAAACATACCGAAATTACATTCACGCAGGTTATCATACACCTCATAATTATCGCCGTAAATAAGCTCGGCTGTCTGTCTGCACCTTTGCATCGGGCTTGATATAACCCTGTCCGCCTTTGGATAAAGCCTGTCCTTAATTTCCTGTATGCCGTTTTGCGAAAGCGGCTCATCGGTTATACCTATGTATTTTTTATTTTCATTTCCCTTAGTTTTTCCATGCCTTATTAAAATCAACTTAAAATCCAAGCTAACACCTACTTCAGTATTTTATATGTATCATTCCCGTTCCACGTTTGAAAGGTGTGTAATTTAGTATACACATCAAGCGCCATATCAATAATCGGAAAAAGCGTAAGCGCACCAGTGCCCTCGCCAAGGCACATATCTGCATGAATAACAGGGTCAAAGCCAAGTTCTTCTGCTATCATAAGACAGGCAGGCTCCTTTGAAAGATGTGATGGAATTATGTAATCCCTTACATGGGGGCATAGTCTGACGGCTGCCAGAGCTGCCGCAGAGGATATAAAGCCGTCCGCAACAACAGGTATATGACAGTAAGCACCGCCAATAAACACACCTGTAAGGGCGGCAATATCAAGTCCGCCCACCTTATGCAGCACGTCCACAGGGTCATTTTTGTTAGGCTTGTTTATGGCAATTGCACGCTTAACCGCATCAATTTTTCTGTTAAGTCCCTCACTTGAAAGCCCTGCACCCCTGCCCGTTACCTTTTCAGGCTCTGCCGACAGAAAAACAGAGGTTATAGCGCTGCTTGTTGTGGTGTTGCCTATACCCATTTCACCTGTAGCTATTATATCATAGCCCATATTTTTAAGCTGACAAACCTTGTTTATGCCAAGCTCTATTGCAGCTATTGCCTGCTGCCTTGTCATGGCTGCGCCTTTTGTCATATTCTGTGTACCGTATGTAATTTTGACAGCCTTATCCGTTACGCCCTCAACATCAACAGCAACTCCGACATCAACAGCAAATACATCTGCCCCTGCTCTTTTTGCCATTATACACGAGCTTGCCTGTCCCGTCAAAAAATTACCCGTTACGGTTGCGGTTACGTCCTGTCCTGTCTGTGTTACACCCTCTGCCACCACACCGTTATCGGCGCACATTATAATAAGTGCCTTTTTATCAAGGGAAAACACCTCACTACCCTTTATACCTGCAATCTGTGTTATAATTTTTTCCAGCTTTCCCAAGCTGAACAGCGGTTTTGCAACATCAAGCCAGTGCTGCTGTGCCCTGTCCATAGCCGCTCTGTCAGGCGGCTGTATACCTTTTATAGTTTCATCAAGCGTCATTATATCACCTTTCAATATACTTTCTTGCCCTTACGCCCATATCAAAAGGGTGTTTTATTTTCTTTACTTCCGATACATAGTCCGCACAGGCAATAAGCTCCTATGATGGGTCTCTGCCTGGCAGTACAATCTCTATATGTCCGCTGCTTGTTTTCAAAAATTCCAGCAGCCTGCCTTCATCAATAAAGCCTAAATTGACAGCATGGAGAATTTCATCAAGCACAAGCATATCATACTGCACAGAAAGCTCCGTTATTATTTCAAAATCGGCAGTATATGCCTCTTTTGCCGTTTTCTTTTCTTCATCTGTCATATTAAATGAAAACTTTGTGGTTTTATATCCGTCAAAAACACAGGCACCGTCAAGTTTTTTTAGAATATTTATTTCTCCGCTTGTACCATCCTTTAAAAACTGACAAAAAAGCACCCTGCCCCTGCCGCCAAGGCAGCGCACTGCAAGTCCAACGGCAGCAGTTGTTTTGCCCTTGCCGTCACCGCAGTAAATATGCACAAGTCCGTTTTCCATATTAAACACCCTCGTTCAAAATTTTGTATATATATTCCATATCAACATTTTTTCTGACGGCATCAGCGAGAATATCATACTGCTTTTGCTTATATTCTGCCATATTAACAGCACTGATATATTCATCAGACAGACCTTTTTTTGCAAGCAATGCGGATATAATGCACTGTACAACCTGCGCATTGTCAAATATGCCATGCACATAGCTGCCGTAAATATTTTTGCTGTTTGCTCCGTCACCCTTAGTATTGCCGTTAATATCGCAGATAATACCCAAATTTTTCAAATTATCTGTTGGCTTTGATATTCCCATGTGTATTTCATAGCCCTCAAAGGAGATATTATTAAGAGATGCAAAAATACCGCCCGCATTTTTAAAGGTGCCCGATACCCTTGTTCTTGTTTTTTCACTCTCAAATACAGTTTCTATTGGCAGTAATCCCATACCTGCAATACTGCCGTACTGCTCTGCACCGCAGCTGTCGGTTATTCTTTCACCAAGCATCTGGTAACCGCCGCATATACCAAAAACAGGCATATCAGCAGCAGCAAGCTGTTTTATTTTTGCCTCAATGCCGCTTTCCCTGAGCCATATAAGGTCAGCTATTGTATTTTTAGTACCCGGTATAATTACCATATCGGG
>CABUWB010000024.1 GCA_902495025.1 uncultured Eubacteriales bacterium | reverse complement strand
GATAGAAATACCGCCTTACAAGCGAGTATACACAGCTTGACTTACAGCATACGCCGCAGCCGTCAATAAACCTTTTAAAGCGGCTATGCTTATAGCCACACATTATGGGCGAAATTACGGACATTATTAACTTAACAATTATACTGCCTTTTAAGAAAGCGGGCATATAATCAACTCCTTATTCGTCCTTAAACTCAATACCTCTTATTTTACAGTTGGTTTCAACCGTCTGTGTTTTAAGAATAAAGCTGTAGCCTACTCTTGCCTCCTGGTTGCCTACCTTTAAAATAACGCTTGATGGGTCAACCTTTTCCTTAACGACAACGGTAACGTCCTTCCAGATAGGGTGCTCGCTTAAAACAGCCTCACCGTCGGAGTTGGTAGAAACGTAAGCAGCGGGCATTTAATCAATGGAAACAATCTCCGCATCGGTATACTTTGAGTTTGCCACAAGCTTGTCGCCTACGTTAAGCGACTGCGAAATCTCTGGTACTACAAGTGAGGAGTAAAGCGTTACATAGCAATACTGCTCCTGTGTGGTTACTGGATTGCCGCCATTTGCATTTACCCTTGATGAGGTAAGTCTGTAACCGACAGCGCCCACAATACCTATAATAATTACAAGCACAATAAGGTCAACCACGTTTACCTTACCGAAAAGTCTGCCTTTTTCGTCAATTAATTTCATTGCTTTTTCTCCTTATCAATTATATTTGTATATATATCTATATGAGTTGCCGCCATGCTTTCAACCGAAAAGCGAGCCTTTGCATCCTCATAAAAGTTATTTCCCATATTACGTCTTAAATTATCGTCATCAAGCAGTGTGCCTATTCTGTCCGCAAGTGCGACACAGTCCCCGCTTGGTACAAGATAGCCTGTTTCGCCGTCCTTTATCATTTCGGGTATACCGCCTACGGCAGTTGCAACGGTTGCACACTTGCACCTTGCGCCCTCTAAAAGTGCGTAAGGAAAGCTCTCCGAATAGGAGGTAAGCGTGTTGACATCAACAAAGCGGTAATAGCCGTTCATAAGCTCCTCACCCTGAATTTGTCCAAGCAGCTTGACCTGCCCCGAAAGATTGTTTGTTTCCACAAACTCCTTACACTGCGGCATCATATCACCGTCGCCAAGCACAAGAAAGACCGTATCAGGGTGCAGCGGTGCAAGCAGCTTTGCCGCACCTAAAAATACCTCAACACCCTTTACCGCATACATTCTTGCGGCTATGCCGACATACTTTTTGTCGGGGTCGTAGTGCTGATTTACGCTGTCCATAAAATGCTCGGGAGCTACCGACGGCAGCTTTTTGTCAAAGTCAACGCCATTGTAGATAACGTGCAGCCGCTTTGCGTCAAAGCCACGCTCAATAAGCATCTTTTTAAAGGCATAGGTTACCGTAAGTATGTTTTTAAACTGCCTGAGCGCAAAGGCGTTTATAGGCGTGTAAATCATCTGCTTGCGTGCGTTGCCCTTAAAATCGAGCTTATAATCACTGTGGAGGGTGGTTATCATTGGCACCTTTACCTTTTTCATAATAAAGAGGGCTATATAGTTTGCCCTTGCACCATGGCAGTGTACCAAATCGCAGCCGCTAAAATTGATAAAGTCAAGTATTTTGCGGTGTACGCTTAAATCCCACCGCCGCTGCTGGGGGATAATAGTAACAGGTATACCCAGCTCACGTGCCTCCTCGGTAAATATACCCTCCATTATGCACAAAAGCTCCACATCAATATTCTTTTTACGTAAGCTGTCAAGCAGGGTTAAAACGTGGGTTTTTGCACCGCCTGTATCACCGCCGCTTATTAAATGTATAACCTTCACTTTATCACCTCCCGTTTAATAAAGCTGTTTTATTTTATTTCAACCCATCAAATACCTCTGCAAGAGCCTTTGTAAGCTCTTTTCTTTCAAAGCGTTCAATAACGCTCCTATCGGGGTCAAAGTCGAGTGTGCCGTCAATCCACTTATCGTAGTAGTCCTTAATTGCGGACTTTATAGCCTCGACATTTTCTGTATGTGCCACAATGCCGATTTTACTTTCCCTCACCAAATCGGCAGCGGCACCTGTTTCGGGCAGAACTGCAAGCACAGGTCTGCCCGTATTCATATACTCAAAAATTTTACCTGTATAGAAAGCGTCGGCACCTCTGCCGCAGCCCTCAATAAGCACAAGCACATCTGCATCAAGCTGATGCTTGATACATACATTGTGAGGCACGTAGCCCACAATCTCAAACTGGTCGGTAAGAGCGTAGCTGTCAATCTGTGCCTGCAGTTTATCCTTATGATAGTTGCCGATAAGCCTTACAAGCAGCTTAGAGCCGTCAATTTTACCCTCGTCCTTAAGCTCCTTTAAAGCCTGAAAGAAGGTATCGGGCTTTCTTCTGCCGTAGAGTGCGCCAGTGTAAACCATAGTCAGCTTTGGGTTAGTCCTTTTGCTTAAATCATAATCAGCAAAGTCCTCCACGTCATAGCCATTGGGGATAACATAAAAGTTATCGCCGTTAAGGTTATTGTTATTTACAAAGTTTCTGCGCATAACAGGTGTATTTGTAATAAGTGCGTCAGCCTCCATAAGTACGGAATACTCCATTTTCTTTTCAATGGACGTTCTTATAGGGTTATACGGATTATCGAGCGTGTACGGATTGTTTGTCCACTCATCACGAAAGTCCACAACCCACTTAATTTCGGGCATGGCACGCTTTATGTATCTGCCGAGCAGGTGGTCACTGTAAGGCGCACTTGTGGTGTATACAAGCTTTATACCCTCGTCCTTAATAAGCTGGAGAACGGCTTTTTTGCTGCCCTCTGCCCACAGCCTTGCGCTGTCGGGTATCATAACCTTGCCGAGCACCTTGCCGGGTATACGCATAATACCTTTCATTTCGGTACATTCCCTTGCAGGCGTCCTCACTATTTTTACGCCGTCGGGTACGTCCTTTAAAAGTGTTTCGTCCTTAAGGGGCATATTGCCTACCTCACGTGTAAACACCACAGGCTCATAGCCGAATGTCCTTAAATGCTTTACAAATTTAACGCTTCTCTGCACACCGCTTCCGCCCATTGGGGGAAACTGGTTTGCTATCATAAGTACCTTTTCCATATCAATCACATTTCCTATTTTCGGAACGGCTGACAGCTCGGCTTGCACCGACCGCCAATGCGGCGTTCCCTACATATATTATTCCTGTCCCTTACCGAGTAAGTAATACTTACCGCCTGCCTCGGCAACGGCTTTCTCACACCAGAAGTTTCTTGTATCGAGAATGTTAGGTGTATTCATTTCGGCAACGAGCTTTGCAAAGTCAACGTCCTTGAACTGGTCGTGATTTACGCCGAGTACAAGAATATCTGCGCCCTTTGGTGCCTCATAAATATCAAAGCAGTTTTCGAGCTTGTCTGCTGCGTGTGGCTCGCAAATTCTCACCTGTGCGCCCTCTGCCTTAAGCATATCGATAAGGTGCATGATAGGGCTTTCCCTTACGTCGTCAATATTAGGCTTGTAGGTTGCGCCGTAAATTGCAACGGTTTTGCCGTTAATGCCGCCGATAATGCCACTGATTTTATTCTTCACAAACTCAGGCATACCGTCGTTGTTAAGCCTTGACTGGTGGATAAGCTTTGCCTGCTTGCTCTTTTCAACAAGGAACCATGGGTCAAGAGCAATACAGTGTCCGCCTACACCGGGACCGGGGCTTAAAATATTAACTCTTGGGTGCTGGTTAGCAAGTTTAATAACCTCCCAAGCGTTTACGCCAAGCTCCTCTGCCATTTTTGCAAGCTCGTTTGCAAGTGCAATATTTACATCTCTGAAAGTATTTTCCATAAGCTTACACATTTCCGCAGTAGTTGAGGTGGTAATGAAAATTTCACCCTCAACAATGCTCTCATAAACCTCTTTAACAGCCTTTGAGGACTTTTCATTAATACCGCCGACAATACGGCTGTTTGTACGCAGCTCCTCAAGCACACGACCTGGGAGTATTCTCTCGGGTGAGTGAGCAACCAAAAGCTCCTCGCCTATTTCAAGACCTGTTTCCTTAAGGATAGGAAGCATAAGGTCAGTAACCGTTCTTGGAGGTGAGGTTGACTCAAGAATAACAATACAGCCCTTTCTTACGTGAGGCACAATTGACCTTGTAGCGGACTCAACAAAGCGCATATCCGCAGTTTTATCCTCATTAATAGGTGTAGGTACGGCGATGATATAAACATCGCAGTCATCGGGGCAGGTAGTCTGTGCAGTTAAATGACCATCTGCAACAACCTTTTTAACAAGGTCACCAAGACCCGGCTCCTCGATGATAATTTCACCCTTGTTAAGAGCGTTTACAGCTCTCTCGTTGAGGTCAAAGCCTACAACCCTGTGTCCCTTGCTGGCAAACATGGCAGCCGTTGGCAGACCAACGTAGCCGATACCAATAACACAAATGCTTTTCATCAGTATACTTCCTTTCGGTTTATATTTTTAAAAATGTTACTTTCTTTTAAGCTTGCCCAGTATAAGGGCAGCCTCCTGTTTAATCTCTCCTGTTAAGTATAACACAAAAGCGTAAATTAGCATACCAAAAATTATAAATAACACAAGATTAATTCTAGTATACGGCAAAATTTGCTTAATTGCAACAATTGATATAAACATTATTAATGCCGCCGCAATAATTCTTACATAGCATATACCCTTTAAATGCCAGCTCATATATTTTTTTGTGCCAAAGCGTGCAAGCAGAAAATATACGAAAAAGCCGACAAAGGTGGTAACTGCCGCAATGTAATAGCTCTTGAAAATTGTAATAAGTATAAGGTTTAAGGCAACGTTTACAATGCCGCCTATAAGAGAGCGGCAGAAAATTGCGTTTGTGTTGGCGTTAAGCTCCCAGTACTTGATTGAATACTCGGTAAGACCCAGAAACATCATGCCAAGTGCAACCCAGAACATAATTGTATTGCCCTCAAAATAACCGGGGGCAAAAAGAGTTTTTGCCATTGTATCGGATACGGCGGCAACACCTGCAACAGCAGGTACGGCAAGGAGAAGATAAAACCTTACAGCCTCGCCAACCAGCTTTTCGGCAAGCTCCTTGTTGCCCTCGCCCCACGTCCTTAAAATGGTGGGATAGCTGCCCCTCATAACGGAGGCTGAAAGCAGCGTAAACGCCGTAGCTATAATTGAATAGTTTGTCTGATAAATACCTGCTGCCGCCTCGGAGATAAGAAAGGTAACAATATAAATATCGGACTTGTTAAGTACCGAGGTGGTAATCATATTGCCCATAAGCGGCATACCGTAGCTTTTAAGCTCTTGGAGTATCTCCTTTGACTCCTTCTTAGGGTTGATATAGCGGTGAATTTTAAGTGAAAATATGCCTATGAGCGACACAATGCCGTCGGTTATGAAATAGCTTAAAAATATCCATTCAAGTCTGCTGCCGAAAAGCACGCAAAGCGCCCACATAATACCCAGCTTGCCGCATACGGTAATAAGGCTTAAAAGCAGATTGAGCTTTGCCCTGCGCATTGCCGCAAGCATGGCAATAACAAGCTGTGCTGTGTTGTAGGTGACAAACCACATACCACCAAGTGCCAGCAGGGATATGGGGTAGCGCTGCATAAAGCTTGCAACACCCTCAAAATAGAACGACAGACCCCAGCACACACCTATAACAAGCGCAAGTGCCGCAACCGCCGTTATGTTTACCCTAAGCCACGCACCTACCACCGTTGCAAAAAAGGTGTCCTGCTCGCCTAAAATGTCATATTTATTTATGTAGCGCAGACAGGACTGCACAAGCCACTGTATACATACCATACCCACTGTGGTTATGGCTATGTTGACAGTTGCATAACGCCCCATAAGCGCCTCGGCAAAGAGCATTGTCATAACCGACATTGTAACTATGCCGACTATGCCCTCCGCACCCTTTGCAAGCATATAAACTATGGTATCCTTTGCCATAGTGCCTTTTTTTGTACTTTGTTCAGACATAAAATTCACCTGTAAAAATATTTAGGAAGATACATTATTGTTTATAGGAATAAATCAACACCTCAACATTTCAATCGTAGGGGCGGCAATCTGCCGCCCGTTAGCAATTATGATGTGCTAAATTTCGGGCGGATAATATCCGCCCCTACAAGTTGATGTTAGGTATTACATTAATTTTGAAAATACAATACGCCCATAAACTCTAATTTACCAATCACGCATTAATAAACTGATAATACATATTCTGTCCGTCAGTTCTCACTCTTAAATACTGTCTTTGGTTAGCGGAAAGGCCTGCAAGGTTCACATACCTTACGCCCTCCTTGACATTTACGAAATTAGTTGTACCTGTTGCGGAAACGACCATAACATTTTTGCCTGTTTCGGCAGCGTACTTTTTAAGTATGGAGTGCAGGAGCTGCGCCTCCTTTGCGTCCGTAAGAGCATTTTTACCGCTGCCCCAGATATATTTATCCATATTAATAATGATATTATTCTTCTGTGAGGTTGACAGATAGCCCTGCAGCCATCTCCACTGGTCGGGATTTGACGTCCTTATGCAGCCGTTGCCTGTTGCAAGGTTGATAATATCAAAATTCTCCGTACCGTTGGTTGCGTATTTATTGTCCCAGCTCACAGCCGTAACGCCTGTTGCATTTTTTACGCTTGTGCCGCCCACAAAGAGCATAGCCCTTGCGCCCTGAGACATCTTTGAAAGCAGGTCTGACGTAACAGCGTCCTTATCAGCCGCCGTATATGCTGCTGTCTGACCGAAGATTGTAATATCCTCTGCGCCCTGTACCTGCATTAAGTCCTTATTCATATAATCGACAAAATATGACGGAGTTTCCTCGGGAGTATGTGCAGGCACCATTGCGCCGATATTGTCCACATAAACCGTACCCCTTACATTTGTGCCTGCCGTTGAGAGAGCCGCAACATAAAACTTTTCAATGCTTACAGGCTGCTCAACACCCTCGGGCAGTGCTATCTGTGCCGTATGCCAGTCGGTGTCAGTCATGGCAGGAGTTATTTCTACATTATAATACTTGTTTGATGCGTCCTTAATCTGTGCCTTCAGCATATTGCCTGTGCCGTCGCCCTTATAGTCAATAACTATATCCGCCGTATGCTCAGGCAGAGCAATAGGCTTGATAAGAGCTGCATACATACACTGTGTTGTTGTTTTATTATCGGCAAAAAGGTAGTCAAGCCTTGCACTTGTGCTGCCCTGTGATGCGGCAAGGGTTGAGGTAACAGCGCCGCCCTTTATGCCCTCGTTTTCAGGGAAGTAGATGGTGTTAAAGCTGTCACCCGTATTTTCAAAGCCGTAAACGGACTGCTGCACCTTGCCTACGGCAACCTTTGTTGTGCCTGTAAAGCCGTTTACCTCTGCGGTTATGGTTGCAATACCGTCGCCCTTTGCCACAAAGTAGCCGTTTTCAACAGTACCCACAGCCTCATTGTCAACCGAATAATTTATTGTGCTTGCACCTGCCGCAAGCTGATAGCCGTCAGCATTTACGCAGCTTGTTACAAGCTGTGTACTCTGACCTATGCTCAGCAGCGGTGTGTTTGCCTTAACGGTAATATTGTTTGCACCCCTTAAAACACGCACATCAAGCGTACCTGTAATACTGCCTATTTTGGCGGTAATAGTGCCTGTGCCTGTCGTGCTTGGAGTAAAGTAATTGTCCTGCCATGTACCCTCTATTGTTGAGAACAGCTCCAGCCTGTTTTTATCCACCTCAACAGGGTTATGGTTTCCGTCATAGCCGTATACGTAAAATGCGGACTTAACACCGTCAAACAGATAGTTGTCCTCACTGTCGGCAAGCACCACGTTAAGAGAGGCAAGCTCCTTGTCAGTGCCTACGGAGCGCACGCCAAAGCCGTTTGCAACAAGCCTCTGGCTGCCCTCGCTCGGTACGTTTACAACTGAGAGCGAGTCGGTATTTTCCTCACGTGCAGCCATGGTAGTTGAGCCGCCGCCGTCAAAATGTATTGCGTCCCATGCGCCGTACTCCTTCATAAGGTTAGCCGCCTCAACATGGGTTGCGCCAATGCCGTTTGCACGTCCGTCAATACACATTATGATAACCTTGGTTTTGTCCTGATTTACACCTATAAGAGTACGTGGATTGCGTGCATTCTTACCTATAATAAGTCCCTGCTCCACAACCTGTCCGTTTCTTAAAAGCTCACCGCCGCCCGTTACGCCTGTGAGAATATTGCTCATGGTCTTTGCAGGGCGGAAAACAAAGGTATTGCTTTCATTAAAGGTAACCTTCATGCCAACAAGGTAGTAGCCCATTTTTGCCTGCCTTGTAGCCTCGTTCATAACTATAATATAGCCGTTTTCGGGTACGGTAACAGTTTCACCCGAGGCGCTTAATTTTGTAATTACACCGTCCTCAACCACAATTTTGCTAAGTCCGGGTACCCTTTTGTCAAGCTGTGCGGTATCGCTCATTGCAAAGCGGTCAAAATAAACAGGCTTTGCAAAGTTTGTAATCTTATTTTTTGCGCCCATTTCAAAGGCAGCATTCGCACCTGCGTAAAAGCCCATTGTGGACTTTACATAGTCAATAAACGGAACACCGTCCGTATCCACAAAAAAGCCTGCATACTTGTTTTCACTGCCGTTGTAGTAGTTCTGCGCCGACTGCATTTTGCCGTCGCCTGCAACCTGACCCATGGAGCTGAAGGGATTGCCGCTGCCGAAAAAGTCAGCATTGACAGCCGCAAGCAGATTGTTGTCCTGTGCCATTTGCAGCACCGACTGTTTTAAACCAAACTCCCTTGTGCTCTGCATAACGTCAAACTCGACGTTGGGATTTGCTGCGTCTATCGTAAGCACGTAAACGTCCATCCAGCCCGCCTTGTAAAGGCGTGAGCTCTTTTCATAAGTAACACCGTCTGTTATGGTCTGTATGTCCTTGCTCTCGTAGAGTAAATCCCCCGAGGCAGCAATTGCGCCCGTAGGTGGCATACAGAATAAAGCCGTCAGCAGTATTGCCGCAGCTCGCTTTAATTTGTTAAACTTCATATTGTACACCTCTGTTGCTTTTCTAAAATCATCACTGTAAACAATTATACATAAATTTTCTGCCTTTTTCAATTAAATAGAGATTTTTTAAGAAAACTGTAACATTACAGGCATTTATACTGCCGTCAGAGGAAATATTACCCAAAAAAACTGCCGCATTTAAGCAGATATTATTTGAGGGATAAATTAGAGTTTAGCAGTGTAATATTAACAACCTAAAATGTAAATCGATAACGTATGGATTTACTGTAGGGGCGGCAATCTGCCGCCCGTCAACCATTGCAACATGTTCAACATTCGGGCGGATATGGAATCCGCCCCTACAAGTTAATTACAACGTTAATTGATTTTTTTCAAATTCATCTTATACGCAAGGTATTCAAACAAACCAACATCTAATTTGTATGCAATGCAACACTCTATCATTGGTTACGTAGGGGCTGGTCGTATTGCTGCGCAATACTGCTCGCCTATGCAACCCAAGGCGGATTCCATATCCGCCCTAATTTTAGCATATCATCATTGCTAACGGGCGGCAGATTGCCGCCCCTACGGTAAATCCATACGTTAGTTATTTGAATGTTAGGTTGTTGATGATATACTGCTAAACATTAATTTAATTAAAAAAACAGGGCTATTGCAAAATTAGTGCAACAGCCCCTAAAACATTATTCAAAAGTAACAGCCTCGCTGCCGTCGGTTTTCATGTGGTAGAAATAAAGACCCTTATTGGCAAACACGTAATTGCCGCAGGCAGCAACCGAGGTAGGTATTTCGGGGCTGATAGTGGTAACAGCACCGCCGCCCGTACTCATTTTGCCTATGCCTGCATCGGATATAACATACATAACCTCGCCTGCTATATTAATGCGCCTTACATTTGCCACATTACATGGCACGCTTTCGCTTGTGCCGTCCTTTTTAATGCGGAAAATCTGACCGTTGTAAACAAAGTACACGTAATTGCCGTAAATAGCGTAGTCGATAATCTGATAGCCTGTCATAATATAGCTTTTGTTAGTGCCGTCAAGGTACATATAGCCTATGCCGTTTGCATCGCTGAAATAAAGCATATTATTTTCGTATGTAAGGGTGTGAAAATCAGCGGTAACATCCGACGATGGATTAACCATGGTTTCACCCGTACCCGTATTCATAATCTTAAACACCTTGCCAAGTCCCTTGCTGTCCTTTTTAAGGTAGTAAATCCACTTTGGAGTAACGCACATATCGGTAATTGTGCCGTCCTCCTTGACAAGCTCAGGCGCCTTTCTGATTGCGGTTTTGTAAATACTGCCGTCCTGAAGATAGTACACAGTGCCGTCAATTGTGCTTAAATCCTGTGCGGTAGCATTGACATCAGCCACGCTTTCAACAACGCCTGTTGTGTTGTTCATTCGGTAAATACCCCTTTTACCCTCGTCCTTGCCAATGAAATATATTTCGTCCGCATAAATGGTTGAAATGCCGTTGTTGATATAGTTTGACGAGGTATTGCCCACCGTTTTCAAATTTGCCTCATCACTTGAAACGGGCAGCGCTGCCTGTGCCTGCTGTGCAGCGCTTTGTATTTCGGCATTGTCGGCAGGTACATTTGCAGCGGTATCCTCCTGCTTTGCACCGCAGCCTGTCATGGTAAGCACCAGCAGGGCAGCAAAAAATGATATTAGAAATTTCATATTAATCCTCCTGAATTTTAAACAAATTGTAAAATTATTATTAATTATTCATTTATAATATAACATTGATTATAAAATGTCAAACAATTCTTTATATTTTTTTTAATATGTGGTAAAATCATCTATTAAGAATATATATGAGGTGATTATAATGGACGAAAGATTTGTTAAACTGGCGCATAACCTGATAAATTACAGCTGCTCTCTCAAACCCGGTGAGAGGGTGCTTATTGCAAGCAACGGCTTTGCGGCTGTTCCGCTTGTACGTGCTCTTATAAAAGAGGCATACAAGGTAGGCGCATACCCTTATGTGGATATAGGTAGCAACGTGATACAGCGTGAGCTTTTAATGGGTGCAAGCAGGGAGCAGTACGAGCCGCTTGCAGAGATAGACGGCAAAAAAATGGATATGATGGACGCATACATCGGCATAGGCTGCAACGACAATACAGCGGAGCTTGCCGACGTACCAGCCGACAAAATGAGCCTTTACGGCAGCGTGTACTCAAAGCACGTACACAACGACATAAGGCTTAAAAAGAAATGGGTGGTTTTAAGATACCCAAACGCATCACTTGCACAAGCGGCAGGCACAAGTCTGGAGGCTTTTGAGGACTTTTACTTTAACGTGTGCTGCCTTGATTACTCCAAAATGAGCAGAGCCATGGACGCTCTTGTGGAGCTTATGAACAAAACCGACAGGGTACGCATTGTGGGACAGGGTACGGATTTGAGCTTTTCAATAAAAGGGATACCTGCCATTAAGTGCGCAGGTGAAATGAATATACCCGACGGCGAGGTTTACACCGCACCCGTAAAGGACAGCGTAAACGGCGTTATAAGCTACAACACACCTACCGAGTATCAGGGTGCGTCCTTTGACAGCGTACGCCTTGAATTTAAGGACGGCAAAATTATAAAGGCCGAGGGAAGCGACAGCGAAAAACTGAACAGCATTTTTGATACCGACGAGGGCGCACGTTATGTGGGCGAGTTTGCTATAGGCGTAAATCCCTACATCACAAAGGCTATGAAGAATATACTTTTTGATGAAAAGATAAGGGGCAGCATACACTTTACACCTGGCAACGCCTATGATGATGCCGACAACGGCAACCGCAGCGCAATACACTGGGATTTGGTGCTTATACAAACCGAGCAGTACGGCGGCGGTGAAATTTACTTTGACGATGTATTAATAAGAAAGAACGGTATTTTTGTGCTTGATGAGCTTAAATGCCTTAACCCCGAGGAGCTGATGTAAATGAAAAACATAATTTTAATAGGTATGCCGGGTGTAGGCAAAAGCACCGTAGGCGTTGTGCTTGCCAAAATGCTTGGCTGTACCTTTATTGACGGAGATTTGGTTATTCAGGAGAAAATGGGCAGGCTGCTGCACGAAATTATTGAGGAGATAGGCGCAGACGGCTTTAACGAGCTTGAAAACCGTATAAATATGACAATAAATCCCAAAAAGGCGGTAATTTCCCCGGGCGGCAGCGTTGTGTACGGCAGCGAGGCTATGGAGCATTACAAAAGCATAGGCAAGGTAGTGTTCCTTAATCTGCCTGTTGAGGAGCTTAAAAGGCGGCTTGGTGATTTAAACGAGAGGGGTGTGTCGCTTAAAGAGGGACAAACCCTTGATGACTTATATAATGAAAGACTGCCGCTTTACCAAAAATATGCCGATTATACGGTAGACTGCCATAATAAGCAGCTCAGGGAAGTGGCAAGGGAGATTGTGGATATTGTGGATAATGTGGATAAGTTTTGAGCTTTTGTGTGATATTTATACCAAAAGCACATCATCCGCACGCTGTACCGCACGGTAGAAAGTGCCGCAAAGCCGCTTAATAAGCACTACCGCACGCTCGCACGCTAAAAACGTGAAAACTTTTATTTTGTAATTTTTTTTAAATTTATTGTGGATAACTTGGAGATTGATATGAAGGTTACTGTTGCCTGTGTCGGCAAAATTAAGGAGAAATATTTTACGGACGCCATAAAGGAGTACTCCAAAAGGCTGTCAAGATACATAACACTTGAAATTGCGGAAATGCCTGACGAAAAATGCCCCGAAAGCCTTAGCGATAAACAGGCGGAGCAGGTAAAATCTGCCGAGGGTGATAGGCTGTTAAGGGTCATTAAGGACGGCAGCTATGTTATTGCCCTTGCAATTGATGGGAAAAAATATACCAGCGAGGGCTTTTCCTCACTGTTTAGTGAAAGCATGGTAAAGGGCATAAGCCATATTACCTTTGTTATTGGCGGCTCTCTGGGGCTTGCCGATAAGGTGCTTAAAAGAGCTGACAGTAAAATAAGCTTTTCAGATATGACTTTTCCTCACCAGCTTATGAGGGTTATCCTGCTTGAACAGGTGTACAGGGCATACAGAATTATTAAAAATGAGCCTTATCATAAGTAGGATAGATGCGTGTTAAATGCTTCTGCATTAAAGTATATGGCTGACCATTAAGGGCTGGTGCATGAGTTTTGTACGGCAGCTCTGTTTTTGTATAAGGTAAATTAGAGTTTATCGGTGTAATAATACCTTAACATTTCAATCGTAGGGGCGGCAATCTGCCGCCCGTCAATCATGGTGGTTTGTTCTACATTCG
>CABUWB010000023.1 GCA_902495025.1 uncultured Eubacteriales bacterium | reverse complement strand
GGACTTTCAAAATTATCATATAATTTTGAAACCATACTGCGCCTGCGGTCATTTTCATTGGTCTGAAAAATTTAATGTCAAACCTGTTTTAGTGAATTAATCAGCGTTTACTTAAGGAGATAAAATGGAAAATAATAATAAATATGACGATATAATAAATCTTCCGCATCATGTTTCACCTGACCGACCACGTATGTCAATGCACGA
This sequence comes from uncultured Eubacteriales bacterium, assembly GCA_902495025.1. Lineage (GTDB taxonomy): Bacteria > Bacillota > Clostridia > Lachnospirales > CAG-274 > CALWRD01. The sequence goes on along the minus strand of CABUWB010000023.1, from coordinate 13,151 downwards.
CAGGGCGGCACAGTTTTCACCTTTTGCGGCACTGACGGGCTACGGTGATGCAGTTGAGGAAACGGCAAGGTTTACGGATACAAAACTGGAGCTTGATGATGATGTTAAATATATGCTTAACGAAAAGCTAAGACTTATAAAGGAGCACCTGCCTGATTGTCCCACAATACAAATAATATATTTTAAGGCGGATAAAAGCAAGGCGGGCGGTGAGTATATAAGCAAAATCGGCAGTGTCAAGAAGATTGATGAGTATGGAGCGGCTGTTGTAATGACGGATAAAACCAAAATACCCATTGATGATATTGCGGAGATAAACGGCAGCCTGTTTGATGGATTGTGGAATTAGATAAATTACTGGATATCTGAAAAATGAACAACACCAATTGTCTTATATCAGTTGGTGCTGTTTTTATAATGCCGTACTTGAAATATCAGCAGCATAATATAAAATAAGTAACATGTTATGTTAAGATTAAGGAAAGTGAATGACTGATTGTCTGTTTTTCTGATGTGATGTTTAATATTGCATATCAGATGATTTTTTATTCACAATATATTTACAAATGCCTGAAAAAATGATAAAATCAATAATTGGGAAATTATATTTTCCAATTATTGGCAAAGGAGATGATATGATTTTGAAAAAAGCCATAAAGGTTATAATATGGCTTTTCATACTTAATTTAATATTTATGTTATTATTAACTCTTACAACGGGTTTTATAAAAAGGGATATGATAAAACACAATTTAGAAAAAACAGCATTATATTTTGAACAAAAGCCTTTGTTTGAATACAAAATAAATAATTATGAGTTTTCCATGATTCATAATTATGCTGATGTTATGATAATGAATATAATCGGTTCGGCTGATACCCAAGACCCTTCCTTTGCCGCCATTGATGCGGGAATATATGTTAATATGGAGGATACGGGAAAGGAAAACAGGGACCTCTGTTCTGTAGTGTTTGACGGAAAAAGATCAAATGCCTCGTATTCAAGGTATTGGCATGGAACTATGCTGTTTGTGCGCCCTTTGCTTATATTAACGGATATAACAGGTATCAGACTTATAAATATATGTACAATGTTTATAGTAACAGCTATGGTTATTATACTTATGCTAAGGAAAAAGCTGTACACTGCTGCTTTTTCATACATAGCCGCAAATATAATGTGTTCTACTGTATTTGTGCCGCTTTGCATAGAATATTGTTCGGTATTTTTTATAATGAATATATCTTGTATAATACTTCTTTGTAAAAAGAAAATTGATATGACATTATTTTTTGCGGCAATAGGGGCATTGACTTGTTTTTTTGATTTTCTGACAACAGAGATAATAACACTTTTTGTTCCTCTTGCTTTATATCTTATAATAAACAAAAATTCCGATATAAAGGGGAATTTTAAGGATACTGTCAAATATTCTTTTGTTTGGCTGACAGGTGTTGTTGAAGATGAACTTGAAAAATGGTTATTATTGAAAGGCTGAAAAGCATTTCATATTTCCCTTTTATAGGGTAAAAAAACAGGAGGTAGGCTGCCATGGTTAATTGGTTAGCCTACCTTTTATTTTATAGTAAATACTGTTTGATATGCGGTGGTTTAATATTTTAAACGAAGTACCAGGCATCACCAAAGTTTCATTGTTGACACCGTGGTCAAAGATGCGCAGATTTCAAGAATTACCGACATTTAGAATTTCATTAAGAAACAGTATAAGGAAATCGGTTGCTGAGAGCCAAAAATTTACTATACAATTACCAAATTTGACATTTTGCAATATAGTATAAAAATCCAACATAAACAAATAATAGCTGTACAAGATAATTTTGTTTATAGGAGGAAATACTGTGAAGGCAACAGGTATTGTAAGACGAATAGATGATTTGGGACGAATTGTAATTCCTAAGGAAATACGGCGTACGTTAAGAATACGTGAGGGTGACCCGCTACAGATAACATTGTTAGAGTGCGGAGGGGCTGATGATAAAAGTGGTTTGTTTGCTGCGGCAATTAATCGAATATATAGGGCGTAGATACATATCCCCTGACTGTTTTTGCTGACTGCAAGCTGTAATCGGCTTACCTAAAGTTTAGGTTGAATATGCTATGGTACTTGTGATATAATCAACCTAATAAGGAGTAATTGATATGAACAAAAATAAGGCAATGGAGGCCCTTAAACTGTCGCAGGAATGTCTGGAGAGATACTGGCAGAAGGATATTGAGTTTACGCTGTGCCGCTGTGCGGATGATGTGTCGTGGATAGGTGCGGTACAGAGCCAGTTTATGCAGGGCTATGACAAGGTTAAGGAAGATTTTGAAAAGATTTTACCCGAGCTGCAATGCTGCTATCTGCTCAATCAGGAGTTTATTGTGGCGCAGAACAATGGAAATGTATGTACCATAATGGGCAGGTATCTTACAACAGCGTGTGAGGACTCCGATATATGTCTTCAGGTACAGCAAAGGTGTACTTTTGTTTGGGAGCTTATTGACAATGAGCTTAAAATTAAGCATATCCATATTTCAAATCCGCTCGGTGAGCTGAAAATTGCCGAAAACGAATTATTTGTAAATACTCTGGGCAAAATGGCTGCAAGATATATTAACAAACAAATTGAAAGTCATAAAAATACCCGCAGGATAAGCGTGATGACAGAGCAGAACTCGTTAAGATTTCTTTTTCTTGACGAGATAATTTACGCCGAGGCAAGCCGAAAAAATATAATAATACATACAGTTGGCGATACTGTTGTGGCAAAAATGACGCTGCCCGAGCTTATAAGCCGCAGCCATGAAAAAATAATTTCACTGCACAGGAGCTATGCGGTCAATACCGACTACATAACCGAAATTAAACGCTACCATGCTTTGCTTGCTGATGATACGGAAATACCTATACCCGAAAAAAGGTATAACGAAATACGTGATAAATTGTATAAATATGAAAAATGAGAGTTGTTTTTTAAACAAACAGCTCTTTTTTTGTAAATAATCCAAGTTTTCGTACCTTTATTTAGTTATTGGTGCTGTGCATATTGACCGAATTTTGGCACAATGGTATAATATACTTAGGATTTTATAATTGTTTCGGCTTTGTCTAATATTTATAATTGAAGTATTTTCAGGCTGTGCGGCGGTGTATGTCGGTACAATGGGGAAATTGAATTGCATATCTGATGACTTTTGTATTATGTATAATTATGTAGAAGGTTATTTATGGTGAACGGAGGTGTGTTATGCCTGGAGAAAATTATAACGATGTGCTTGAAAAAATAAGAAATGTGGAAAGAGAAATTGCGGAATTTTCCAAACCGCTTGATGCTGCAAAGTCTGACTTTCTCGCAGCAAAAAAGGACTTGGATACACTGTTGGGCACAAGGGCTTATCTTGACATCCTACTGGCAGAATATACTGAAAGTCTGCAGCTTGCCGAGACAGAACGTGTTCTGGCTGATGAAAAGCGCAAAGCTGATATTGAAAGACTTGGCGCAAAGATAGAGGTACCTGCTTTTGATATGAAAGACCAAATGCAGTTTGCAGAGGAAAAGAAGCCTCTTACAAAGCTGTCGGAGATTGGTAAAAAAGCGGATACGGAGTATATCAGCGAGCTGCTGTCATTGCTTGACAAAAATTACGAAAAAGCAGACGAGGCTGGCAAGGACCATGCCATGGCTTTAATTGAATATGTAAAAACCGCACATAGGGACAACTCCGCTTTTTTAGAGCAGGAGGAAAGTTTTCTGGAGCTTAATAATCATAAGGGAAGCAAGCATGATATAAGAGGACAGATAAAGAGTCTTATAAGTGAATATAACAAAAAAAATAAGGATAATAAGCTCAAAACCACCTTTACAGACCTTATTGCCCTTGACAAAACCGACAGTGCCGAGTATGGCAGACAGATGGATATAATCAAGGGACTTGCGGAAAATACAACAAAATTCAGCGGTGCTAATAAGGAGGCACTTGTTGAATACACCAAAAGATTTGATACCTATATAAAAACAAGAAATTTGGGTCAGAACGGACTTAAGCTAACTGCCGAAATTGATAAAATAATTGATGCTGAAAATATAAATAGAAAGTATTATAACGATATGCTGAACGGTAAAATACCATCTCTTGCCGATATTACTAAAATGAGGGAAGATAATATGGAAGTATATTCCTTTTTCGGCAAAGTTGCTGATGGTCTGATTACGGGTTATAATTTTAAGGCAGAGCAGGCAGAACGGCTTGCAAGGAATAAAACCTCGTTTGGCATGGGCAATACCCCAAATGCTGAATATGAGGTGATGCCATTTAAAAATATGGACGAATATTACCGTATGGCTGAGGATATTAAGCAAAGGCGCTCCATTATCAAAATGGACGTCCACAAGGGTAAGGAGCATGAGCTCAGGGGCGAAATCAGAAATCTAATTGGGCAGATTGATAAGGCGAAAAAAGTCCCTGATAAGTTTACCAAACTGGCAGAGCTTTGTGAAAAAAATCCGGAGGAATATAAAATTGCAGCTGCAAATATTTTTGACGTAATTACGCAAAGGGGCGGCGACAGAACGGATGAGCTTAAAAATTATTTCAGCAATTTTGATATTCTGACAAGGGCAGAGAAAAGGTTTGACAGAGCGTCTGAAAAGCTTGCAGAGCTTATTGAAAGTGAAGCAGATGCAAAAAAGAGGGTCAGGGACGATGTCAGCAGGCAGAATGAAAATTTGAAGGCTGTCAGCTCTGTGGAAAAATATCAGCAGATGCTTGCTGAGCGCAGTGCAGAGTATAAAAAGGAGTTTGATGACAGGCTGAAAGAGGCGGAGACCAGTATGAAATCTGCTGATTTCAAGAAAAAACTGCTTTCGGCAGGCGGTAAGGTTTTAAACGATGTTACCAATATGGTAGGCGATATAACGGTGGCACTCTGTCTTGCAAGCATTAAGGGCGAGCTTGCCGAGCAGGAAGAAAAAATAAACACTCTGAAAGAGGAAATTGAACTCAGGTCGCAGGCTATTGAGGCTGCAAATCAGATTAGTGCCTCTGAAAGCGGTGCAATTGCAAGAGATATTAATGAAGGCAATATTTCAGCTATAAGCAGTAACGGCTTTGTGGCACTTAATTCAGATAAGGCAAACAGAACAATCCTTGAGGGTGCAGATAGAAACATACTTGTCGATGCTGCAAAACGTGAGCTGAAGGAAAAGCGTGTAGAGCTTGTAAATGCTCAAAAGGAGTATACAAGGCTCTTAAACGAAAAGAAAGAGGCAATAAAAAATGAGCTTGCGGAGTTTTTGGGTGAAAATGAGGTTAACGGCATAGAAGATGTTGAAACGCTCAAGGATAAAGCGGGTACAGGTCTTGACGTGCAATATGCGGCAGATGTCAGAAGGGCAATTGAAAATGAGGTCAATGCCAAGGTTGGAGGAACTGTTGCAAAGGCTGAAAAACAAGCAGAGGCAAACAGGCAGCAGCGTGAAATTGCCGTAGGAGAGGCACAGGAAAAGCAGAAAATCAGCGAGCTTGAACAGCGTGCTGAAAAAAGCGACCAGAGAAGCTCGAAAATATCCAAGCTGTTTACCGAGAGTAATCTTTGCAAAATAGATACGGTGGTATCCGTTTTGCAGACGGGTATTAATATGTGCACCTCCTCTGCGGACAACGAACAAAGTACGGGTATTGATATTTCGCAAACCCTGGAGGAGCTTAAACAAAAGTTTGACGATATGAATAATCCCAATTTTACAAAGCAGCATGTAGCACTTCAGATTATTGATGTGTGTAAGGGCCTGCGTGAAACGCTGGAACGCATAAACAGGGATTTTCAGAAAAAGCTTGCGGAAACCGAGATGGAGGCAAGCCTTAAAACCCTTAATTTTAAAACCCTTGAAAAGGAAAAGCAAGCCTATGACAGGCTGAAAGAAACAACTGCCGATAAAAAGCTTGAACCCGTCTTTTTATACAATGAGGTTCAGTACATATTAAATGCCGATGTGGCGGCACTGGCAAATTGTGACAACAATGTACAGCGTATAAAGGGTTACATTGATGAGGCAAACGGCCGCAAGGCGAAGATGGCAGACGAGGTGAGTGCTGCAAGGATGCAGCTTGATGAAAAGGCTGCAAACCTTAAGGAAAGCATAACCATAACGCAAAACAATATAGGTGAAAAAACAAAAGAGCTTGAAAAGCTTGCAGATGATTTGCACAAGGCAAGAAATGCTGCTGTGCGTGAGTTTGAGGCACAAAACGGCGACAGGGATATGCCTTATGTAAAGGTAAGAGGCGAGGATATGGGCAGAGCGGGCTTTGGCGGACTTGATATGCTTAAAAAGCTGACAGGTACGGACTTTGCCGCAGATATACCGCAGGCGGATTTAAGGCGTGCCTTTGATAAAATTTATATAAACGGCATATCCGCATCGCAGATGTTTATGCTTGATAAGGCTCTTGAGGGTATTGGGGACAATCCCGATGCAATCAGAGATAAATACAGGGAGATAGGCGAAACTTTCAGGCAGTGCTTTGAGGAAACTCTCTCCCTTAAGGACTCAGGAATCAAGGAGAGCAATATGCTTACAGGTCAGATAATTGCCGTTGAGGACGAACATTTTATGCTAAGACCCGTTGTGCTTACAAATGGCAATATCGAAAATGAATATCATGATGATTTCAGCAACAGTCAGTCCTTTAAAACGGCTGCATATCGTGACGCCTTAAACTTCAACGCAAACTGTATTGAAATGTGCAGAGGTTTGAATGAGGTAAGGCGTGAGGCTGCAAAGGCAGAGTATGACAAAAAGGCAGTAGGGTTAATGAATTCAGGGAAAAAGAAAGAAAATGTAAGAAGAATAAACCTTGATACTGCCGTAAGGTTAAGCACAGGCGGAGCAAAAAAGCCTGAGGTTAAAACAAAAGCTGTTGATAAAGCTTTGGAGGGTTTGGAACTGAATCCGCCTTCAAAGCAGCATTAATTATGTAAAACAGAGGGTGTGTTTATGAAAAGACGCTGGTTAATTATATTAATATGCTTAAATATTTTTCTTTCGGGTATAAGTGCCTTTGCCGAGGAAGGTGAAACGGCTGCTGCAATGCTTTACAGCATTGAGGAGAGTTTTGATACGGTTTCGGGCATGTACTTTGAAAGGATAAGTGAGGACGCTGAATTTATATCCTCCGTACCTAATGGTGCGGTGGTGAGCGACGGCGTTTATTTTGACATACCCTCAAACCTTGCCGTTTTGCTTGAACGGGACGGCAGCAGGGTTGATTTTGTCAATAAAACGGCTGTCTGCGGTCAGGGCTATTATATTATGAAGCTGACTGCTGCTGACGGCAATTCGGGCGTATTTACTTTCAGAATTACGGCTCCGCCGCAGAATAAGGCTTACAGCAGGGATTACAAATATCCCAAGGTAAGCTGCAGCGCCGCTGTTGAAAGCAATTTGCAGACAGGGCTTTATAAGTACACAATGCCAAACTACAAGGCATTTTATACCGATATAGCACAGTATGGTCAGAGTGTGGAAAGCGCAAAATTTGTTATACCCAGAAACCTTGGCTATTCCTTTAAAAGAAACGGTAAGGAAATAGGACTTATAAACAACAAGGTTTACAGGGAAAGCGGCTATTATACCCTCAGGGTGTTCAGCTACAGCTATGCAAACAGCGGCGGCTATGAGGCTGCATACGAAACAGTGCTGGACTTTACCATACCCGAGCCTGAAAGGGAAGCAGAGTTTATACAGAGCGAAATACCTGTTTTCAGTCAGCAGGATTACAGCTACAGCGAGCCTGCTGCACAGGAGGAGAATACCGTTCTGGACGACACCCTTTTGGAGAGCTATTATGAGGCTGTCGGCATTTATGCGGAAAGCTTCAGTACGGGCGAGTCATTTTATACCAATACGGCAAACGGTGCAATCGTCGGCGGCAATGTATATATTGATATGCCCTTTAATATGTCTGTTGAAATGACTAAGGACGGCGTGCCATGCCAGTTTACCAGCAAAACCTACATAAACGGTGAGGGCAGTTATATATTGATTATTACCAATATGTCTGAAACGGTGGTTTCAAAGGCAAGCTATTCTTTCAGAATACAAAAGGGCGTGGAAAGCTCAAAGCTGCTGCACCAGAACACAGCCGCAGATAACGGCAGTGCGGAGCAGACAGAAAAAGCACAGGAGAGTGAACAGGCAGAATACGAGCTTGCCGATAATTATGATGAGGAAAGGGGAATGTATGTATCTGACTGCGGCGGTGTCAGCTTTTACTGCTCCGTACCCGACGGAATGTTTACATCACAGAGCGTAATGCTCGATATTCCCGACAGCCTTAATGCGCAGCTTTACAAAGACGGCGAGCAGACGGACTTTGCTTATAATATTTCAGATGACGGAAGATATACGCTGAAAGTAAGCTCGGATACGGCACAGGCTGAAATCAGCTTTGATATTGCGGCATATACCGTTAATTATCTTGATGAGTTTACCGCACCCGAGGGATATTTCATAATTGAGGCTGACTATACCGATTTTATGGCAGTTTATTCGGACTCGACCGATGAGCTTGCCTCTGAATATGAAAACGGTTTAATTACAATAGAGGACGAAAAGCTGAATGCGGATAAGGTATTTGCTCTGCCGCTTGACGGACAGTATAACTTTATTTTGCAGGGCGCAATGGGTATGCCTATGCTTTCGGTTGAGCTGCTGGTAGACAGAAAAGCGCCACAGGTCAGCTTTGACAGCCTTGATGATAAGATGAAAACCGAAAGCGAAAGCGTTACCATTTCCTGCTCCGACCCCGAGGCAGTGCTTACACTTGCAGACGGCAACGGTGAGAGTGAGGAAATAAATCTTATAAACGGCAGTGCCGAAATAACAGGCAGCGGCAGCTATACCCTTACCGTATGCGACGGTGCAGGTAATGTAAATGAGTATCAGTTTACGCTTGGCGCAAAGAGCGGCGGCGGAACGGTTATTTTAATTATGATGCTGCCTCTGGTTTTTGTAATAGCGGTTATTGCAGCAATTGTATTTATTGTTAAAATGCTTTTCCTTGGCGGCAGTAAGGAGAAAAAGGAAAAGAAAGAGAAGAAAGAAAAAAAGGAAAAGAAAACGCAGGATAAACCACAGGCAGAGCCTGCGGCGGACGAATGGGAAAATACGGACATTTCCGTACAGGAAGATGCGGAGCAGCAGGCAGAGGACGACTGGGAAGAAAGCTAAGGGCAGAGTGGTAATATGTTTAAATTGTTTAAAAATGACAATGTGTATCTGAGCCTTCTAGGCTATATACTTATGTATGTTTTATACTACTGTGTGCTTTGCTCGGTGCTCAGGGCGTTTAATATAAGCGTGGCGGTTATTACTGCAATATCCATGCTGCTTACCATTAACTCCATAAGGATAAGGGAGAAGAAAAGGGATATTGACTTTGAAACAGCCCTTGGCATAAAACCCGTAAGGCTTAATAAGGAAAGCCTGTTGATGCTTGTGCTTTTAGGCGTAGGACTTAACTTTGCCATAAGCGGCATTTTAAATATTATGCCCTCGGGTATGTCTGAAAGCTATACACAAAGCTACAAGGTCATTATGGACGGCAGCCTGTACGGCACAATAATAGTTATGGCAATTATTACTCCCATACTGGAGGAAATATTTTTCAGAGGTATATTTCAGCGCAAGCTGGGTGAAAGGCTGGGTACGGCGGCAGGGCTTGTAGCTGCGGCGGTAATATTCGGCTTAATGCACTTTAATATTATATGGAGCACATATTCGGCAATACTCGGGTTTTTCTTGGGCTGTATATATCTTTATTACGGCAGCGTCCTGCCCGGGGCGATAGTACACTGTACCTTTAATCTGGTATCCTGTGTGCCGCTTATTGTGTCGGGGTATGAAAAGGTTTACAAATATACCTTCGGCAGTAAAATTTATGTTGTAATTACCATGGTTATCGGCTTTTTTATAATTTACAGAATAGTTGATAAAACATGGATAAAGGCTTATTTTAACAGAGAGTTTTATGGCTTTGCGCCTAAAGGTGAGGTGGAAGATGATGAAAATATTTAACAGAATATTATCTGCATTATGCAGTGTCATAATTTTGCTTTCGTGTATTAATGTCTGCGTCTGTGCGGATAATACAGCCTCTGCCTTTACCGAAAGGTTTGACGCATACTCGGGCATGTATACCGAGAGCTTTGCGAACGGCAGGCAGTTTGTTGCAACCGTCCCAAACGGCGGCAAAACCTATGACGGCGTTATTTTAAATGTTCCAAGGGATATAAGCGCTGTGCTTAAATGTGACGGAAATGCGGCTTACTTTAAAAATAATGAGCCTGTGTGCAAAAGCGGCTTTTATACCCTTGCCTTAACCACAAGCGATGTTGTAACAGGTGAGAGCGTATCTGCGATTTTCACATTCAGAATTATGGGTACGCCGCCAAAGGGTACATATAACAGCAAGTACGGCTGTGCGGCAAGGAGCTGTGTAAACACAATTACCGGCGGTGAAAACGGTATGCTTAAATACACTTTTCCAAACCACAAGGCGTTTTTCACAACTGTACCCGATTATGATACCGAGGTGGAAAGTGCGTCGTTTTATTTCCCTGTTAATTTAGGCTATTCCCTTAAAAGAAACGGTACACCAGTAAGGATTGAAAACAACAGGCAGATAACGGCACCGGGAAATTACACACTGACGGTGGCGGCTAAAAATTATGCCGTTTCGGGCGGATATGAGCTTGTTTATGAAACGGTGCTTAATTTTACAATACAAGGTAACGAGCCTGCTGTATCTGATACCATAGCTGTACAGCGTATAAGCGCAGAGCCTGAATATACCGAGCCTGAAACCGAGGCGACAACAGAGGGTGTAATTGAGGACAGCCTGTACGAAACCTATAATGAGTCGGCAGCACTTTATAAGGAAAGCTTTTCAAACGGCGACGCCTTTTATACCAATATTGCAAATAACGGCATAAGCGGCGGCAATGTCTACCTTGATATACCTGCAAATATGACGGTTGCCATGACCAAGGACGGACTGGCGGCAGCTTTTCAGAATAAGACATATATAACCGAGCAGGGTACATATATTTTAAAAATTACAAGTAATTTTGGCGGTGCAAAATACAGGGCAAGGTTTGCATTCAGAGTACAGAAGGGTATTGAGGCGTCAAGCCCAGTGGCAGAGAGCGCAGAACCGCTTGCCGAGCAGACCACAGAGGATGCGGCGGTTGAAGATGTGCTTTCGCAAATGGAGCAGTCCTATTCGGGCAGTGAAAGGGTAAACAATGTAACAAATACCTTTGACGAGGCGAGAAATATGTTTGCCTTTACCCTTGGGGATAAGACCTTTTATGCCAATATGCCCGAGGGTATGTATGCAAACGGTGAGCTCAGGCTGGATATGCCCGAGGGTCTTAACTGCTCTGTTACAAAGGACGGCGAGGAATATCCCTACTCCGATAACCTTGATGAAATGGGTGAATATGAGCTGACCGTCAGCGACCTTGACGGCAACAGCATGACACTTGGCTTTTATCTGTATGACAGGGCGGTAAATTTTCTTGACGGATATACTGTACCTAAGGGTTACAAAATTACAGGTATTTACTACGAGGATTACAATAATACCTATAAGCTTGCTGAAACCGAAGAAGCAACAGAGGAAAAAGAGGAAACAGAGGAAACCACCGAGAGTGAGGAGGGTGAAACCTCTGCTGAAAGCTCCGATGAGGAGCTGAAAAATACGGGCAGGGCAGGCAGACGTCTTATTGACAGCCTTGCCGAAAAGGCGGCATTGCAGGGTATAGGCTCTGTAACAATGCCTGTTGATGGCAGATATATACTTGACCTTTCGGGTGATGACCTGCCGCCTATGTCAACGGAGATACTTATTGACAGAACAGCGCCTGTTGTTACCTTTGAGGGGCTTGATGATAAAATGCGCTCCACCGATAACAGGGTTACCATTTACTGTGAGGACAGCACCGCAAAGCTTACCCTGTTCAGCAAATCGGGTGATGAAAAGCTGCTTAGTGAAAACGGTGGCAGTGCAGGTATAAGCGGTCCTGATGAATATACGCTTATTGCTATTGATGAGGCAGGCAACCAAAGCGAATATAACTTTAAAATAGTAAGGCATATAGGCGCTGCAGGTGTTGGCGCAATAGTGCTTTTGCTGGTGATTATTGCAGGTGTTGCAGGCTTTGTAATATTTAACTCCAAAAAGCTGACAGTCAGATAAGGTTGTGATATTATGAATGGAATGTATTTGGGATATATCATTCCTATTGGCTTTAATTTCATACAATGGGTGCGGGAAAATATCTTTGAGCCTATGATTTCATTTATAGGCAAGGTATTTGTGGATATTTTTATCAAGTTTCTTGATAAAATAATTGCCATAATACTGGAAAAGGTTGCCGTACTGCTTTATGGACTGTACGTTGCCCTGCTTAAAATTATAGATATTCTGCAGGATATATTTACCGCACTGTCTGGTACAAACTATGTATCATATACATACAGCGCAGGCGGCAAAAGCTACAGCGGTACGGGCTATCTTACCGAGGTGCTGCTTGAAATGCCTGTTGTAAAGGATATATTTACAAAGGTATGGATATTAAGCATTGTGCTGTGCTTTCTGTTTCTTATTGCGGCAGTGCTCAGAAGTCTTGCTAACCTTAGCGGCGACGGTCAGAGCATGAACGATATACTTAAACAGGCTGCAAATACCTTTGTACTGTTTTTTGCGGTGCAGCTTATTGCCTTTGGCACCCTTGCACTTAGCAACGTTATTATAAGCAGTACGCAAAAATCAATGAATTATGCACTCGGCAGCAGTGCCGATATACGAATGTCCAACTGCATATTTGCCGCCTCTGCCATAAATGCAGGCAGGAGCGATGATGAGGAGGAAAATAATAAAAGTATCATAAGCCAGATGCTTGGTACATCAAGCGCAAATCCCGACTGGAGCAAGGTTGAGGGCTTTTATAACGGTACAAGAAAGTATTATGATATTAGCGATGTGCAGAGGGACTTGCTTATTACCAAAATAGATTATCTTTCGGGCATAGTGTGCATAGTGTTTGTGCTTAAATTTATGGCTGGTGCAGCACTTGTAT
>CABUWB010000022.1 GCA_902495025.1 uncultured Eubacteriales bacterium | reverse complement strand
AGCTTTCCTTTTTTGTAAGGCGGGGTATCTCCGCCATACCACCTATAAGCGTAATAACAAAGGCAAAATTAGCTTCAATTGAAATTATGTAGGGTATTATATTGCCCTCTGTATAGCCTGCCGGGCGGTAGTTCCATATAACCTCGGCAGGTACGGAGGTAAAGCCTGCAATAAGCACAAACACGCCCACAAGCAGAAGTGCGGGCACAAGTATACGTGTTGTTGCTGTTATTGCGCCAACGCCCTTATAAGCAAGTGCCGTACCTATAACCACACACAGCACCGCAAGCAGTGCGTGGGGTATCTGCGGCAGATGCGAAATATCAGCAAGCGTATTCATTGACGAGGCAAACATATCCCCCGAAACGGCATACCATGGGTAATTGACCGCAATAATGACAAGCGAAACAAGTACAACGCCCTTTGCACCAAGTGCAGCCCTCAGCCATATCCATATATCAATGCCAAAGCGTGAGGATAAAATTACCGGCAGCTGGTATATGGCAAGCATAAGCAGTGCGCCGAAAAATGCGCCTATTATAAGCTGTTTAAAGTTTACAAGCGTGGCAAGGTACGCACCCTGTGTATAGCTCCATGTTGCTATGCAGTAGCCCGATAGAATAAGCAGTGCGTCAACAAAGCCGTAAAGCCGCTCCTTTGGCAGTACGGGCAGTGTGCCGAGCACCGCCTCACGTTCAATTTCCTGTTCAACCGAGGTTTTCACAAAAACGCACCCCCTATTGTTGCCGCAAGGCAGATAAGTATTACCGCCGCCGCAATAAAATAATCCCTTTTGGTGAATTTATGCGGAAAGTCGTATTTCTCATAAAATTCAATGCGCTCTTCCAGTTCTTTTTCTGTGTCCATATTATGTCCCCCTGAGTTTTTTTATTTACATAATTATACAATATAATATATTATTTTACAAACAATAAATCAGGGACGGATTTCTCCGTCCCTTGTAGACTGTCAAAAAACTAAAATAAACAGAAAATTTTGCAATTTTATTTTAAGTTTGATGTATAAACTAACTAAGGATTAAGGTAACTCAAAGCGTCGCAGACTTTAATCCGCAGGCGAAACCGCGCTTCGCCGAGGACAAACAAGAGTGTCGAACATAGTGAGGCGCGGGTTGTTTATACCTTGGTGGGTATGAAGTACCCCATTTGCAAGAAATGCAAGCATTTCTTGCAAGCGTGTCGACTTTTTCGACACGCTGAAGGGACGGAGAAATCCGTCCCTGATTTGATATATTAGTCTAAATTAATTTCGAAGCATTCACTCTGTGGTGGAATACTCCTTGTCATAATCGGGCTGTAAGATGCTGTTACCTTATCGCCTTTCTTAACGTCAGTATTGCCGTTTGTGTTGTCGGTTATTTTAAGTGCAACGGTGTTGTTGCTGTCCTCGTCGCTTTCAACAATAATCATACCGTTTTCAATGGCAGTTACGCTGCCTGTTATGGAAAGTGTATCAATAATTGCATTATCTTCCGCATTATCAGCCGCTTTTGCTATTACAACAATGGACTTTGGATTGTTCTGTGGTGGGAGGCTCTGTGTCATTGCATCGCCGTATACAACCTCAAGCTCGCTGCCCTCTGTAATAACCTCTGCCTTTACTGCATTGCCGTCAGCGTCAGTAATTTTTGTATTTTTGCTTATGTGCAGCACTACTTCACCAATCTCCTTATCCTTTACTGTAATTGTGCCTGACGAAACAGCCGTTACGGTGGCATTGCCTGTAAGCTCGTTTACAGTAATGATGTTTATGCCTTTTTCGTCTGTAGAGGCGGTGAGCTGCATAAGCTCCGTAAACAGCTCAACAGGTACGTAGGTTTTGCCGTTTTTAATTTCGGGTGCGGCACCGAGGGGCATTGGTGCGGTTCTGGCAAAGGTATAGCCGTCCTCGCCAATGGTAAAGGTGATGTATACAGCTCCCTTTGTAAGGGTAATGGTTTTGCTCTCTGCTATCCACTCAACCTTAAAGCCAAGAGCCTCTGCTGCCTCTCTTACGCATACCATACCGTCGGTAACGGTGGTTATCTCCTTACCGTCAACGCTGAAGCTGCCGTTTATGTTCTGTGCGGCGTTTACGCCTGCTGCACCTGTTAAAAGTGCCATTGTCAATGTAAAAGCAATAATCTTTTTTTTCATAATATGTCTTTCTCCTTTTGTTTTATCTTTTCACTTATACAGACGTAAAAAAAATAAAAAAGTTCCTCAAAAAGTTGAATTTTATAAAAAAAAGTTATACAATGTAAAAAATGACTTTTTACTTAGGAGGTATCAGCATGATAACCGATAAAATGAAAAACCTTGTTAAAAACGGCTCTGCCATACGTGCAATGTTTGAGGAGGGCAAAATTATGAGGGAAAAGCTGGGGGACGAAAACGTGTTTGACTTTTCGCTCGGCAATCCGTCAATAGTACCGCCTGCAACGGTTAAGCAGGCAATTTACGATATACTTGAAAATGAGCCTGAAATGTTTGTGCATGGCTATATGAATAACTCGGGCTATGAGGACGTAAGGGACAATACCGCCGCATACATTAACTCGCAGCATGGCACGTCCTTTACAAGGGATAATATTATTATGACGGTAGGCGCTGCCAGTGCGCTTAATATTGCATTAAAGGTAACAATCAACCCCGGTGATGAGGTGCTGCTTATTGCGCCATACTTTGGCGAATATAACAACTACATAAGCAATTATGACGGTGTACCCGTTGTTGTTAGTCCCGATTACGAAAGGTTTTCAATTAACTTTGATGAGCTTGAAAAGAAGATTACGCCTAAAACCAATCTGTTGATTGTAAATTCGCCATACAACCCTACGGGTGCGGTTTACAGCGAGGAGGATTTAATCCGCCTTGCAGCCATACTTGATAAAAAGCAGCAGGAGTTTGGCACTACAATCTATCTTATAAGCGACGAGCCATACAGGGAGATTGCCTTTGGCGGTTTAAGGGTGCCATATCTTACAAAGTTCTATAAAAATACCTTTGTTGCCTACTCATATTCAAAGAGCCTTTCCCTGCCAGGTGAGAGAATAGGCTACCTTGTAGTTTCCTCCGAGATTGAGGACTTTGAGGAAACTATAGGCGCACTTAATGTTGCAAACCGCATACTTGGCTATGTAAACGCACCAAGCCTTATGCAGAGGGTTGCAGGCAGATGTGTCGGTCAGACCGCAGACCTCTCCGTTTATGAGGAAAACAAGGATATTCTTTATAAGGCGCTTACCGAATACGGCTATGAGATAGTAGAGCCAAAGGGTACGTTTTATATGTTTCCTAAGTGCTTTATTGAGGACGATAAGCAGTTCTGTAAGGACGCAAAGGATTATGGGCTTGTAATTGTACCAGGCTCAAACTTTGCCTGCCCCGGTTATTTCCGTATAGCCTTCTGCGTGGATAAGGATATGGTTTTGCGTTCACTTGACGCATTTAAAAAGCTTGCCGACAGATATAAAAAATAAGCTGTAAATTATAACAGCATTTGAATAGGTATTGTTAGGCTAAATTAGAGTTTATAGGTGTAATAATACCTTAACATTTCAATTGTAGGGGCTGGTCGTATTGCTGCGCAATACTGCTCGCCTATGCGTCCTGAGGCGGCAATCTGCCGCCCGTTAGTAATTATAATATGCTAAAATTGGGGCGGATATGAAATCCGCCCCTACGTAACCAATAATAGATTATTGTATTGCATATAAATTAGATGTTAGTTTGTTTAAATATACTACATATAAGCTAAATCTTACCAAAAAATCAATTAACGTTATAATTAACTTGTAGGGGCGGATTCCATATCCGCCCGCCTACCTTACATATAATATAAACTCTAATTTAATATTTCCATAAACAGATAAGGGAGCTGTTGCGTTTTAACAGCTCCCTTATATTATAGTTGAAAATATGCACAAAATTTGCTATAAAGGTATACTTTATTAACAATAGATAATATGTACAAGTATATATATTAATTATAATAGTTTTTTGTCGAAAAATCAATAAAAATGTTGTAAGTTCTTTTGTAAAAATGCAACTGCCAAAAAGTATACTTTATTAACAACTAAGCGATAAGTAAATGTGCATTAAATTTAACGGCGAAAGGGTTGATATTTATGGCAGTATTAAAATGTAAAATGTGCGGCGGCGACTTAAATGTTACCGAGGGAATGAAGGTTGCCGAATGTGAGTTTTGCGCCACACAGCAGACAGTGCCAAGCGGTGATGACGACAAAAAGACCAATTTGTTTAACAGAGCAAACCATTTAAGGCTTGCAAACGAGTTTGACAGGGCAGCCGCTATATTTGAGAGCATAGTAAACGAGTTTCCAAACGAGGCGGAGGCGTACTGGGGTTTAGTGCTGTGCAAATACGGCATTGAATATGTTGACGACCCTGTAACAGGCAGAAAAATACCTACCTGCCACCGTACCTCATACGATAGTATTTTTAATGATGTAAATTATATGCAGGCTCTTGATAATGCCGACAGCGTAGCACAGGACGTATATAAGCGTGAGGCTGACACCATTAACAATATACAAAAGGGAATACTGGATATTGTTAAAAATGAAGAGCCGTTTGATGTTTTTATCTGCTATAAGGAAAGTGATGACAGCGGCGCACGTACACAGGACAGTGTGCTTGCACAGGACTTGTATTATCAGATTACAAAAGAGGGATTTAAGGTGTTCTTTGCACGCATTACTCTGGAGGGCAAGCTGGGTACAGCGTATGAGCCATATATTTTTGCGGCTTTAAACAGTGCTAAGGTTATGGTTGTTGTTGGTACTAAGCCAGAATATTATAATGCTGTGTGGGTTAAAAATGAGTGGAGCCGTTTTCTTGATATGATGAAAAAGGACAGCAGTAAAATACTTATCCCTGCTTATAAGGATATGGACCCTTATGATTTGCCCGACGCCCTCTCCATGTTTCAGGCACAGGATATGTCAAAGCTGGGCTTTATGCAGGATTTGATACGTGGTATAAGCAAGCTTGCAGGTAAGCAGGAGGCTGCCGCTGCCGCTGTACCTGTGCAGCAGGTTATTTCTGCCGCTTCACTAAACTCTAATGTTGAAAATCTTTTAAAACGTGGTTATCTTGCCCTTGAGGACAGCAAGTGGAATGAAGCTGACGGATTTTTTGAACAGGTGCTTAATGAAAATGTTGAGGAGCCAAGAGCTTACTTGGGTAAGCTGATGGCAGAGCTAGAATATCAAAATGAAACCGATTTTTATAATGGGGCTGAGCTTATTAGCGGCAATGATAATTTTCAGAAAGCATATAGGTTTGGAGATAAAAGCTTTCAGAATAAATTATATGAATATTCAATAGCAGCTTGTTACAATGCAGCTTGTAGAAAAATGGAAAAGGCTGAAAGCGAGCTTATTTTAAATGATTGTATTGAGTATTACGAAAATGCGCTTATTTGGTTTAAGACAGCAATAGGATATAAGGATTCAGAAGATAAAATATCTAAATGCCAGGAAAGTATAAAAGAACGCAAGTATTCTTATGCTATTGTGAAAATGGAAAAGGCTACAAATGAAGATATATTAAATGGCTGTATAGAAGATTATGAATATGCAGCAAAATTGTTTAATGAAGTGTCAGAATATAATGATGCCTCAATAAGAGCTGATGAATGTAGAAAAAAAATTGTTGAATGTAAGGAGAATTCTTATCAAAAAGCATGCGCTATCTTTTTGAATCCTGAAAATATGGTGGAATGCGATATTGCTAAGAAAATTTTTGAGTATTTGGGAGATTATAAGGACTCAAAGTTAAAAATTAATGAGTATGCAACATTATCGGATTTATTAAATAAGTACCAAAACGCATGTAGTTCTTTTGCAGTAACAAAAAATATAAATGACTGTAAATTTTTGATAAAAGTATTTACGGAATTAGGTGATTTTAAAGAATCAAAAGACTTTGTAAAAAAGTGTAATGAAAAGATTGAATATTTTAATAGGGTTGAAAAAGAAATGATTTATCAGAAAGCATGTAAGATTGCTGAAAAAGAGGGTGAATATGTATTAAGAGAAGCCATAGAAAATTTCGATTTGATACCAGGATACAAGGATGCGGATATACGTAAAAGGGAATGTGAAAACAGAATTATAGGAATTAAAGGGAAATCAAAAAACAAGAAAATATTAACAAATATTGTTAGGGTAGTAGTAGTAATTGTCATAGTATCCTTGTTTGTTGTTTTGTACAATTTTCTGTTTGATAATGATAATTTGAATTACAATGACTATCAATATTTTGGAAAAACTGAGGAATTTAAAAGAGGTTTTTAGGGGGGAGTATAATGTCAAAATTCGTAATAGAATGTCCTAACTGCGGAAAATTTGTAGAGGCATCAACAGGCTTTTTTGCAAAGAAAAAAATTGATTGTGATTGTGGCTATACAATCAATGTTAAAACAGACAAAATGACATCAAGGGTATGCGCCCACTGCGGCAACACTGTTTTATTTGACCAATCAAAGGCAGACAAGGCGGTATGTCCTGTATGTCATGAGCATATCAATACGCAGGAGAGTTTAAACCGCATTGTGGAGTTTTCCTGTCCGTCGTGCAGCTGTCGTTTATCGGCGGATAAAAATGCGGAAACTTACACCTGTCCTTTATGCGACACTGTAATTGACATACAGGCACAGGTTGCAAAGGAAAAGGTAAAAAATCAGGGGCTTGCAAGCGTAATCAAGTACGAGGGCGGCAACGATGTTTTTGTATGGAAACACCCTATTGAGGATTTTAACCTTGGCTCACAGCTTATAGTACACGAGTCGCAGGAGGCAATTTTCTTCAGGGACGGCAAGGCTTTGGACTTATTTGGTGCAGGCCGCTATACCCTTGCAACACAAAGCCTGCCTATACTTGAAAATCTTTATAAGCTGCCTGCAAATACCGACGAGGTATTCCGCTCCGAGGTATACTTTATAAATATGACAACCCAGATGGGTGTTAAATGGGGTACCGACAGCAAGGTAAGGCTGTTTGACCCTGCCTCGGGCTTACATATTGAAATAGGCGCCTGCGGTAACTTTAACATAAGGGTAAACGACTCACGCAAGCTCATTTTAAAGGTAGTAGGTACCTCGGGCGAGCTGACGCAGGGCGAGGTTATGGGCAGCGACGGCTACGGCGTAGGTCTTATGGTAGGCAAGTTCAAGGCGCTTGTAATGAACAGGGTTAAGTCCAATCTTGCAAGGGTTATTAAGGAGCAGAACATAAATATACTGGAGATTGACGCTTACCTTGATGTTATGTCTGCAAAAATGCAGTCTATAATTAACGAAACCCTTGACGAATACGGTCTTGTTATGCCCGAGTTTTACATAACCACAGTTGTAACGCCTGATGATGACCCTAATTTTAAGCGTTTAAAGCAGCAGTTTGCCGACAAAACCTTAAAAGTGCGTGAGGAAGAAATACGCAGGGCTGAGGCAGAGGCGGCACAGGGGCGCAAGATACTGGAGGCGCAGACCGAGGCACAGCTAAAGGTTGTAGGCGCACAGGGCGAGGCTGAGGCTTTAAAGGTTAAGGCTATGGCTGAGGCAGAGGCTTACAAAATGCAGGCTTATGCCGAGGCAGAGGAAATGCGTGCCAAGGGCTACACCTATCAGCAGGAAACTGCAAGACAGGTTGGCTTAGAGGCTATGCAGAATGGTATTACAGGCGGCTCAGGCGGCAGCGGACTTGGCGACGTTGCAGGGCTTGGTGTTACGCTTGGCGCAATGGGCAGTGTTATTGGCATGACAAAGGACGCACTTAATCCTATTATGGGTACATCTGCCGATATTGGACAGGGCATAGGCAGTGTTGTGTCTGGTAAGGCTGATGTGTGGAGCTGTGAGTGCGGTGCAAAGGATATTACAAGCAAGTTCTGCCCCGAGTGCGGTGCGCAAAAGCCACAGCCAGATGTGTGGGACTGTGCCTGTGGTGCAAGGGGCATAACAAGCAAGTTCTGTCCCGAGTGCGGAGCAAAAAAGCCGCAGCCAGATACATGGGACTGTGCCTGCGGTGCAAAGGGCATAACAACAAAATTCTGCCCCGAGTGCGGAGCTAAAAAACCACAGCCCGACACATGGGACTGCTCCTGTGGTGCAAAGGGCATAACAAGCAAATTCTGTCCCGAATGTGGCGCTCAAAAGGGGGAATAATTTATGGGTAAAAAGTTTAAATCCGTTTTGGCAGTGTATGCAATACTGCTGCTGGTGTTTAATTTTCTGTTCTTTTTAATACCGTTTGCTAAAAACGGAGCGGTATGGGTTATGTATCCTTTTACGCTTGTATCTCTTTTTCTTGGCTGCGGCATAACCTGCTATGCCTTTAAAAGCGGTGCGTCCTTGCGGTCAAAGGTATACGGCTATCCCGTTTTCAGAATTGGCTATGTCTATACACTGGCACAGCTTATATGCTGCGTAATAATATGCGCAATAAATGCTTATAAGGCTGTACCCTTATGGCTTAGTGCGGTTATCTGCATATTAATACTTGCCGCTGCTCTTATTGGTGTTATCCTCACCGACAACACAAGGGATACCATTGAAAAAATTGATAAGGAAACGGCAGTAAAAACAAGGCAGATGACTTATTTTAAACTGGATATTGCTTCTCTTGCCGACGTCTGCACCGACAGCGAGGTTAAAAAAAGGCTTTCCGTACTTGCCGAAAAGCTGAAATACAGCGACCCTGTATCGTGTGATGAGCTTACGGAAATCGAGGGAGAAATCTCAAACGGAGTTGACGAGCTGACGCAAATGATAAATGCTGACAGCAGTGATAAGGTGATAGATAAAATTAATGTCCTTATTAATATGCTTGCTGACAGAAACAGACGCTGCAAGGCGTTGAAAAAATAAAATGTCAGTATTATCATTAAATAAGTAAATAAGTTTCAAATATTTATAAAAAAACGCAAATATCACTTGACAATTTGCCCGTCAAGTGATATTTTATTATTAAAGAGTTAGCACTCATAAAAGGTGAGTGCTAACAAAGAGAAATTTAATTAATCGGAAATCAGCTTAAAAGGGTGTGATTGAATGATTTTAAATGACAGAAAAATTAAAATACTGGAGGCAATCATCAACGATTATGTTGCTACGGCAGAGCCTATAGGCTCACGTACCATAGCAAAAAAATATAATCTTGGTATTTCTTCGGCAACAATACGTAACGAAATGAGCGACCTTGAGGAGCTTGGTCTTATTGTACAGCCCCACACCTCGGCGGGACGTGTTCCCTCTGACAAGGGCTACAGGCTCTATGTTGACCACCTTATGCGCTCACGTGAGCTCACAGGTGATGAGGCAAAGGTATTAAAAGAGGTTATCAACCGCAATGTTGACCATATCGACTACCTTATGAAGCAGACGGCAAAGGCGCTGTCAATGCTTACAAGCTACACCACCGTAGTTACCGAGCCTAAGGGCAGGGAGGTCAAGGTTAAGCACATTCAGCTTGTACCTGTTGATGACCATTCGGTTGTGTGCGTTGTGGTAACAGATACAAAGGTTATCAAAAACCACGTTCTGCGCTGCCAGAGCGTACCCGATATGGAAACGCTTAACAGGGTGTCAGCAATGTACAATCTTCTTATTGAAAAGTGCGACGTTATGGCACTTAGCGAAAAGGAGCTTGACAGCGTGCTTGATAATTTCGGCGAGTGCAAGGCTATTGCGCTTGGCATTACACAGGCGGTTAAAAAGACCGTTGAGGAGGAAGAGGACATACAGTTTTACGCAAGCGGCGTAAACAATATACTGGAGTTCCCCGAGTTTAACGATGTTGTCAAGGCTAAAAACTTTCTTCAGGCTTTTGAGGAAAAGGATATGCTTATTACCCTGCTTGGCAGGGATATGTCGGGCGCACCCGGCAAAATACAGATTGTTATAGGCGGCGAGAGCAATATGGAAGGTCTTAAGGACTGCTCCATTGTGCGTGCCAACTATAAATATGGTAAAAACACCTACGGCACAATCGGTGTCATAGGCCCTACAAGAATGAATTACAGTCAGACGGTGTCCATACTTAACGCCATTGTTAAAAGCATAAACGGCGTTATCAAGACGCTTGAGGACGGGGATAACGGAGGATAAAATGGCAGAGGAAAAAAATATTGAAAATGAAGAAATATTAAATGAAGAAACTGTTGAGGAAACAGCAGAGGAAACCGCTGAGCAGGCAGCCGAGGAAATAACCGAGGCTGAAAACGACCTTGAAACAAAGCTCAAAGAGGCAGAGGCTAAGGCAAAGGACAGCTTTGACAAGTATTTAAGACAGGTTGCCGAGTTTGACAACTACCGAAAGAGAACAACCGCCGAAAAGGCGTCCATGTACTCAAACGGCGTAAGGGATACTGTTGAAAAGCTGCTGCCCGTAATTGATAATTTTGAAAGGGCGGTAAACTCCTTTGAGGATAAGGAAAGCTCCCTTTTTGTGGGTGTTGATATGATTTTAAAGCAGTTCAGAGAGGTGCTGACAGCTCTGGGTGTTGAGGAAATACCTGCCGAGGGTGAGCCGTTTGACCCCAACCTGCACAATGCGGTAATGCACATTGAGGACGAAAGCTGTGATACAAATGTCGTTGTTGAGGTATTCCAGAAGGGATATAAAATGGGCGACAAGGTTATAAGACACAGCATGGTTAAAGTAGCAAACTAACATTATAATATATAAACTTGATTATTGGAGGAATAAACAATGGGAAAAATTATTGGTATTGACTTAGGTACAACAAACTCTTGTGTAGCAGTTATGGAGGGCGGTCAGCCTACTGTTATCACAAACTCAGAGGGTGAGAGAACAACCCCATCTATCGTGGCTTTTACAAATAGCGGTGAAAGACTTGTTGGTGAAACTGCAAAAAGACAGGCGGTAACCAACGTAGACGGTACTGTTATCTCAATTAAAAGACACATGGGCGAGGACTACAAGTTCAGCTATGATGACAAGAAATTTTCACCACAGGAAATTTCCGCAATGATTTTACAGAAGCTTAAAAAGGATGCAGAGAGCTATCTTGGCGAAAGCGTAACAGAGGCAGTTATTACAGTACCTGCTTACTTTACAGACTCACAGCGTCAGGCTACAAAGGACGCAGGCAAAATTGCAGGTCTTGATGTAAAGCGTATCATCAACGAGCCTACCGCAGCAGCTCTTGCTTATGGTCTTGATAATGAGAAAGAGCAGAAGATTATGGTTTACGACCTCGGCGGCGGTACATTTGATGTATCTATTATCGACATCGGCGACGGCGTTATCGAGGTACTTGCTACAAGCGGCAACAACCACCTCGGCGGTGATGACTTCGACCAGAGAGTTATGGACTACCTTGTAAGCGAGTTCCAGAAGAAGGAAGGCATTGATTTAAGAGCTGACAAAATGGCTATGCAGCGTCTTAAAGAAGCAGCTGAAAAGGCTAAGAAGGAGCTTTCATCAGCTACAACCTCAAATATCAACCTGCCATATATCACAATGAATCAGGACGGCCCTAAGCACCTTGACGTAACTCTTACAAGAGCTAAGTTCAACGAGCTTACTGCTGACCTTGTAAGTGCAACAATCGTACCTGTTCAGAATGCTTTAAAGGACGCTGACTTAACAGCAGCAGACCTTGACAAGGTACTCCTTGTAGGCGGTTCAACAAGAATACCTGCCGTACAGGAGGAGGTTGCAAAGATTACAGGTAAGGAGCCATTCAAGGGTATCAACCCAGATGAGTGTGTTGCTCTCGGTGCATCTATTCAGGGTGGTAAGATTGCAGGCGACGCAGGCGCAGGCGACATTATGCTGCTTGATGTTACACCTCTTTCACTTGGTATTGAAACTGCGGGCGGTGTTTCAACAGTTCTTATTCCAAGAAACACAACTATCCCTGTAAATAAAAAGCAGATTTTCTCAACCTATGCTGATAACCAGACAGCAGTTGACATCAACGTTGTACAGGGCGAAAGACCTCTTGCAAGAGATAACAAGAGCTTAGGACAGTTCCGTCTTGACGGTATTGCTCCTGCTCCAAGAGGTATCCCACAGATTGAGGTTACATTTGATATTGATGCAAACGGTATCACAAAGGTAAGCGCTAAGGATTTAGGCACAGGCAAGGAGCAGAACATCACAATCACATCAAGCACTAACCTTAGTGATGAGGAGATTGACAGAGCTGTTAAGGAGGCAGAGCAGTACGCTGAACAGGATAAGAAGCGTAAAGAGGCTGTCGACGTTAAGAACGAGGCTGATAACTTAATCTTCCAGACAGAAAAGCTTATCAAGGATATGGGCGATAAGATTTCCGCAGAGGATAAGGCTATGCTTGAAAGCGAGATTTCCTCACTTAAAACCTTAAGCGAGGGCAAGGTTGCCGAAACCATGAGCGAGGCTGATGTTGCCGCACTTAAGAGCGCTTGTGAGAATTTCAGCACAAAGATGCAGGAGATTGGCGCTAAGATGTATCAGCAGGCAGGCGGTGCACAGGGGGTTGACCCTAATATGGGCGCACAGGGCGCACAGGGCGGCAATGACGATATTATTGACGGCTGAAAATAATGAATTTAGCTGAAAACAGGCAGAGAAAACGTATAAGACTTGGGGACTATGATTATTCTCAAAACGGAGTGTATTTTATTACTATATGCACTCACAACAGAGAGCTGCTGTTTGGCAATGTAGGGGCGGATTCCATATCCGCCCTTATGATAACGGATATTTTTAATGAAACCATTAACCAATATCCAAATGTGCATTGTCCTTCTTATGTTATAATGCCTAACCATATTCATGCAGTTATTGTTATAGAAAATGAAATGCAGCAGGTTAGGGCGGATATGGAATCCGCCCCTACGGCTAGTTTGTCGGATATTGTTCAATCATTTAAAAGGCATACAACAATTGAGTATATTAAAATGGTAAAGCAGGGCGTGCTGAAACCATTTAATGGTAAGGTCTGGCAACGTTCGTTTTATGACCATGTTGTACGCAACTATGATGATTTTTTGGATATTTGTAAATATATTGATGATAATCCACGCAAGTGGAAAGAAGATGAGCTATATAGGCAATAGCTTTTTATACTTAAAATATTAATTTTTAATTTGTTTGTTAATGTAGGGGCGGATTCCATATCCGCCCGGTCAGAGGTGTAAAAAATGGCTTCCAAAAGAGATTATTATGAGGTGCTTGGTATTCAGAAGGGTGCCTCGGATGCAGAAATAAAAAAGGCGTTCCGTACACAGGCTAAAAAATACCACCCGGATAATAACCCCGGCAACAGCGAGGCGGAGGCGAAATTCAAGGAGGTAAACGAGGCATACGAGGTGCTGAAAGACCCACAGAAAAGGGCTACATACGACCAGTACGGTCATGCAGCCTTTGAAAACGGCGGCGCAGGTGCTGGCGGTGCGGGTGGCTTTGGCGGCTTCGGCGGTATGGATTTCAGCGATATATTCGAGGGCTTTGGCTTTGGCGATATATTCGGCGGCGGTTCAAGGCGCAGAAACGGCCCACGCAAGGGACGTGATATGCAGATTAATGTAACGCTTACCTTTGAGGAGGCAGTTT
>CABUWB010000021.1 GCA_902495025.1 uncultured Eubacteriales bacterium | reverse complement strand
CCACATCATAATCGCCGAGAGCAGACGTATCCTTTGCCATTTCATCACTTCCTCTGTAATATAATACGTTTTATTTGAGCCTTAGTTTACTCATCAAACAAAAGCGTTACTGTCTGTCTGTCGTGTGCAGCTATGGTATTGGGAAAAATGCTCCTTGCATTTTCAATAAAAAACTGTGGGTCAACCAGTGCAGGGCTGTAATGCGTAAGCCACAGCTCCCTACTGCCGCTGTCCCTTGCAAGCTTTGCAGCCTCGGCAAAAATCATGTGCCTGTGCTCCTTTGCCTTATCCAGCTTTTCATTTTCGCCGTACATTCCCTCGCATATAAATAAATCCGAGCCCTGCGCAAGCTCACATATAGCCTTGGTTGGGCGTGAGTCGGTGCAGTAGGTCAGCTTAATGCCCTTGCGCTCATCACCAAGCACCATATCAGAGGTATAAACGCTGCCCTCGTAGACAACCTCGCCCTGCTTTTGTATAACCGACCACAAATTTTTAGGCAGCCCCAGCGCCTTTGCCTTATCAACATTAAACTTGCCTATGCGGTGTACCTTTACACTGTAGGCGGCGCAGCTTATCATATGCTCTGCCCTGCACGTTGTAAGGTGAAAATTACTTACCTCTATCGTGTTGCCTATGCTGTTGTCAAACTCCAGTATCCTTACCTCAAAGGGCAGCTCGGGCGCAATTACGCTAAGTCCCCTGTATACCTCCTTAAGTCCCTTTGGGCCTATGAGAAAAAGCGGTTCCTCCCTGCCGCTGTTGCCTATTGTAAGCAGCATACCCGGCAGACCCGAAATATGGTCGGCGTGGTAGTGCGTAAAGCATATTGCATCAATGCTTTTAAAGCCCCAGCCCAGCTTTTTAAGTGTTACCTGCGTACACTCGCCGCAGTCAATAAGCAGCATTTTGCCGTTAAGCCTTAAAAGCAGACTTGTAAGAAATCTTTCGGGCAGGGGCATCATACCGCCCGTACCCAGAAGCGCCACATCAAGCATATTTTCACCTCCATTACGTCAAAAAAGCTGCCTTATGAAATCATCATAGGGCAGCCGGACACTAAATCACTTCTTTTCGTCATCCTCTGATGGCTTATTGGTGAGGTTAGGCTCCTTATTGCCGACAATCTCACTCTTTCTTACAGGGATACAAACAGACTTGTTTGTACCAAACTCAACAATAAATACCTGCTCGGTTACATCAACAACCTTGCCGTAAAAGCCCGATGAGGTCATAACCCAGTCGCCTACCTTTACGCCCTCCTGCATGGATTTAAGCTCCTTTTCACGCTTCTTCTGCGGTCTGATTGCAAAGAAATAGAAAAGTGCCACAAGACCTATGATATAAAGAATCATACCAATTGTACCTAAGCCTGCACCGCTTGCTGTCTGCTGTGCTGCCTGTGTTGCCGCCTGTGTTGCTGCCTGCGCAGTATCCGCAGCAGCCTCAGCACTGCCAAGTGATACGCTTGGGCCTGCAGTTAATAAAATAAATAAATCATTTAACATTAATTTACATCTCCTATAGTCAGATTTTTAAGACCGTTTCTTTCCAAAGAAAGCAGCGATTAAATCATCGGCAGCTTTCTAAAGCCTATGCACTACATTATATAGAAAATATCCCCTAAAGTCAAGAAAAACCATAATCAGTGCATAATGCAATATCCGCCCTTATTGCCCCTCTTGACACTGTAAAGAGCCATATCACTTTTTTTAAGCAGCTCGTCTATGCTTTCATCAAGCGACGGAGTAATTGCAATGCCCGCACTTGCGCTTACATTTGCAAACCGTTTATCATCTGCAAATGCGTTGTTAAGCGCATTAAGCACCTTTTTCGTCTTTTCCTCAACGCAGGTACTGTCATCACTTGCAAAAACCACGATAAATTCATCACCGCCGTTTCTTACGATCAGCTCATTATCAAAGCCCTCTTTCAGCTTTTTTGCCGTAAGTATAAGCACCTCATCGCCCATCTGATGACCGTAGGTATCGTTTATGCTCTTGAAATTATCAAGGTCAACGGACATAATGCTCAAAGGCTTGCCCATACAGTTTTTACTGATATAATCATAAAAATAGCGTCTGTTGTAAAGCCCTGTAAGAAAGTCCGTATTTGCGCTTTGTATTACCTTTTCCTCCAGCTGTCTTTCGGTGGTAATATCCCTGAAAATACGCATAAACCCTATATGGTTTTTAAATACATCGGTTATGTGGATTTTAGCAACCTCTACTATTTTAGTAACATTTTTAAGCGGAAGCTCCAGTATAAAAACCTTTTTGTCGGACGTATTTTCAATAAGTTCCTTAATGTTTGAGTAGGTTTTGTCTGTTTCAGTACCGATATAGGACTTCAATTCATAGCCTGTAAGCTCTTCCATTTTACGGTTTATATTACGTATTATATCCCGCTCATCAGAAATAATAATGCCATATGGCATATTATCTATAAACAGGTTAAGCTCCCTTGAAATATTGTTTATATCGGTTACGTCCCTTGCAAGCCCTACCGTACCCATAATATGGTTAAACTCATCAAAAATAGGAGTTTTTACGGTAACAAACTGGCGCATACCCGCCTTTGTTTTAACCATTTCATCAAAAGTCATGGTTTTTTGCGCATTAATTACCATTTCCTCCGATTCAAGGCAGACATACTCACCCTTGCTATATTCGTCAGGCTGAATATCCCATATATAATAATGACCCCTGCCCTCAATCTGCTGCTTGGTTTTGTTTACGGCACGACAAAAGCTGTCATTTACCTTTAAATGTGCGCCCTTTAAATCCTTAAACCATACAAGGTCAGGGCTGTTGTCAATAAGGCTGTCAAGGTAATTGCAGCTCAGCGCATAGTCCTTTTCAAGCTTAATTCTGTCAATAAGGCGCTTGAAATAAAACTGTATTTCTTCCTTATTATATGGCTTTTTCCACAGCTCATCAAAGTCGGTATATGATGTCGGACTTTCGGCACATAAAACCGTTACTGCCGTTTTGCCCTTACGCTTATTAATTTCGGGCATAAACTCCTCTTTGCCGTCACAGATAATTATGCTGCCCTCACCCACAGCAGACGGAACACTCTCAAAGGTTGTAAAGCTGTGCTCAAAGCCCTCATTACACCCAACCCCCTCCAGAACAGACTGAATGTAATTGCTATCACTGATAATAAATATGTTTAATACATACTTGTACACAAGTACGTCCCCCTTTACAAATTACTATTTATAATAATAGCATATTTTTGTAATATTTTCATTACAGAAAGGGAAATTTACAATTTATTTACATTATTTGCGCACAAAAAACCGACGGCTGTTTTGAGCCGTCGGTTAAAAATATTCAAAAAGGATTTTTTAATTACTCGTCAGCACCCTGAAGAGCCTGCATACCTGTTTCACCTGTTCTTACCTTAACAACATTTTCAACGTCGTAGATGAAAATCTTACCGTCGCCGATGTTGCCTGTGTAAAGAGCCTGCTTAGCTGCATCAATTACAGCAGATACAGGAACGGTTGAAACAACAACCTCAACCTTAATCTTAGGAAGAAGTGTAATATCCACAACAGCACCACGATAGCGAGGAGCGGTTTCACCCTTCTGGATACCACAGCCTGTTACGTTGGATACTGTGATACCTGTTACGCCGATAGAGTTAAGTGCTGCCTTAAGCTCGTCAAACTTGCCAGGCTTACAGATAATGTCAACCTTGCTGAGCTTAACATCGCTTGCAACAATCTCCTTAGAGCCTGTAACAACCTGTACTGGAACTGCCTCATCGCTTAATACAGGAGCCTTCTTCTTAGAGGTAGTTTCGCCTGTAAATACGGAAATAGCGTTTGTATTGATAGCTGGCATAAAGTCTGCATAAGAGGAAGCAAGACCATGCTCTGTAACGTCAAGACCTCTTGTTTCTTCCTCAACAGAAGCACGAAGACCGATAGTATACTTAATAGCAAGGAATACGATAGTAATTGTAACTGCTGTCCATGCAGCAACAGAAAGAATACCTGCACACTGGATACCTAAAAGTGTAAAGCCGCCGCCGTAGAAAAGACCGCTGATTTCGCACTCTGGAGCTGTAGTTGTTGCAAAAAGACCAACAGCAAAGGTACCCCAGATACCGTTCATCATATGTACTGCAACTGCACCAACAGGATCATCAATATGAAGAACGTGGTCAAGAAGCCATACGCCGAATACTACTAAAAGACCTGCAACAACACCAACGATTGCTGCACCAAAAGCATCCATAACATCACAGCCTGCTGTGATACCTACAAGACCTGCAAGTGATGCGTTAAGACACATTGAAACATCGGGCTTGCCGTACTTAATCCATGTAAATACCATACATACAACTGTTGCAACAGCAGGAGCAATTGTTGTTGTAAGGAAGATAGAGCCAAGCTGTGGGCCTGTTACAGCAGCAGCGCCGTTGAAGCCGTACCAGCCAAACCAGAGGATAAAGCAGCCAAGAGCGCCAAGTGTAAGTGAGTGACCAGGGATAGCGTTTACCTTTGTAACCTTGCCGTCCTTATCTGTAACGAACTTGCCAATACGTGGGCCAAGAATTTTAGCACCGATAAGAGCTGAAACACCACCTACCATGTGGATTGCACATGAACCTGCGAAATCGTGGAAGCCCATCTGAGCAAGCCAGCCGCCGCCCCAAATCCAGTGAGCCTCGATAGGGTAGATAAGACCGCTGATTATTGCTGAATAGATACAGTAGGAGATGAACTTTGTTCTCTCTGCCATAGCACCTGAAACGATAGTTGCTGTAGTTGCACAGAATACCATGTTGAAAACGAAACCGGCATAGTCGAAGTCACCGTAAGCTGTGAAAATATCAAAGCCGGGCTTACCGATTAAGCCTACTACGTCCTCGCCTAATAAAAGGCTGAAGCCTATAAAAATAAACATTGGTACACCAATACAGAAGTCCATAAGGTTCTTCATAATGATGTTTGCAGCGTTCTTTGCACGTGTAAAGCCTGTTTCTACCATTGCAAAGCCTGCCTGCATAAAGAATACCAGCGCCGCACCTATAAGGAACCATATACCAAAGGCCTCGGCATTAACGGTGGTTGTGATTAATTCCTGAATGTTTGCATCCATGTTAAACCCCTCCTTAATGAGTTAAAAAGTTATTGTACCTTTGTGTATATGCAGACTTTTAACGGTTTCTGTGCCTAACCGATAAAAGTCTGTACATAGACAAAAGAAAAAGGACGCTGCGGCTTTATCAGCCGTAACGTCCTTGTTAGTTGATAGTGCAATTATAATACCACATTTTTTAAATTGCAACCATTTTTTTAAGATTTTCTTAATTTTATGCAAATTATTTAACTTTTCAAATTATTTTCTTTAAATTTTGTTGATATTGTTTAGCATTTTTTGTAAATTATATAAATATATTAAATGCTAAATTAGAGATAAATAAATATTTTAACTTATTTAGGCAACTGTATAAGTCCCACGCCCGCATATATCACAGCTCAAAATCATCAGCGTCCAGCCCTGCCTCCTCCAGAGCGTCCCGTCTTTCATCCTCGTCCATCAGCTCCAGCTCAAAGCGGTCAAGCCCTGCCATTTCAAGCTCATCATCAAAATCGTCCGAGCTATCATCAGCAAAATCTCCCGCATCGCCAAAAAGCGCTATATGCTCCTCTCTGCTGCCGCACAGCATTTCTTCACCGAGCATTTCTTCCATAGCGTCAACTTCACCATCATCGTTAAAATCAAAAAAATCCATAAAATAACCTCCTATATATTTAAATTTTGTTCTTTACAATTAAATTATAACAACACAGATGTACCATAAATGGTACTCTGAAAAATATTTTTACATTTTTTCAATTTTATCGTACAGCTCATAGAGGTACTGTGTTTTATTTTCAAGCAGGTAATAATGGTTTATGTAAAAGCCTGTTGTAATACCAAAAAGCAGAAACAGTACAAAAAGCATAAGCTGCTGCGCAGCCATAAAGGCAAACACCATAATAATAGAGAACAGTGCAAAAAACAGCGTTACAAGCAGGTGTACAATTCTCTCATGCTGAAACCATGGTATCCACCTGTCCATATACCTTAAAAACTCCGCCTTATCCTCAGGCTTGCCCTCATTTAAAAAGTCCTCTGCCAGTTTTACCTTATCAAGCATTTGCTTTTTCATAAAAAAGCCCCCTTAAAGATTTTTAATTACCTTTTTATACAGCCTTACCATAAATATAGTTGAAAGTGTCAGCGACGCAAGCTCTGCCGCAGGCATTGCACACCATACAAGCTCCAGTCTGCCCGTAAGCGACATAAGGTAAGCCAAAGGCAGCAGCACCACAAGCTGACGGCACAGTGAGATAAGCATACTCATCATACCATGACCCATAGCCTGGAGCATGGAGCTGCTTACAATTGAATAGCCCGCAAAAATAAAGCTGAGCGAAATTATACGTATGGCAGGTACTCCTATCTCCAGCATTTTATCCGATGCATCAAACATAAGCAGCAGCTCTTTCGGGAATATCTGCATTATGGCAAAGCATAAAAGCATTATACCCATGCCGCCGATAACGCTGAGCTTGTAGGTACCCATAATTCGCTCCTTGCGCCTTGCGCCGTAGTTATAGGCAACAATAGGCACCATACCGTTATTAAGACCAAATACAGGCATAAACGCAAAGCTCTGCAGCTTGACGAAGATACCGTATACTGCCGTTGCGGTAGAGGTAAAGCCCATAAGTATACCATTTACACCGTATGTCATTACAGACACAATGGCATTCATAACCATGGAGGGTATGCCAACGGCATAAATACGCTTTACAATATGTATATCGGGTTTAAAGCCTTTAAAGCTGAGGCTGACCTCCTTATTGAATTTAAGGTTGAAAAACAGCGCAAGTGCAAAGGCTATAAGCTGACCTGTAACCGTAGCGTAGGCAGCACCCTTTATACCCATTTCGGGTACGCCGCAAAGGCCAAAAATAAAAATAGGGTCAAGGATAATATTGATAATTGCACCAAGTCCCTGTGTTACCATTGTAAACATTGTTTTGCCGGTTGACTGCAAAATACGCTCAAAGGTCATCTGCATAAATACGGCAGCAGCACAAAAGGTAACTATACCAAGATAATCGACGCCATAACCAAGTATGCGTGCATTATCCGTCTGGCTATGATAGTATATTTCGGGTACAAAAAAACTGAGCACAAGAAAGAGCAATGCGCTTACCGCAGCAAGAAAAATACCGTTTACGGCAGCCTTATCCGCCGTTTTAACATCGCCGCTGCCAAGGCTCATTGACAGCAGTGCATTCATACCCACGCCTGTACCTACGGCAATACCAATCATTAAATTCTGCACAGGGAAGGCAAGCGAAACAGCCGTAAGTGCGTCCTCATTGATACGTGCCACAAAAAGACTGTCCACTATGTTGTACATTGCCTGCACAAGCATTGAAATTATCATAGGCAGCGACATATTTACAAGCAGCCTGCCCACAGGCATAACACCCATTTTATTTTCGGACAATGCCGCTTTTGCAGTGTTGTTTTCCATTAAAAAACATCCCTTCTGTTATATATTCAAAGGCTCCTCCCTCGCCTTTGTACGGCTGATAAACAGCCACCCTCTGTTAAGCTAACAGTAAATTGGCACAATACCCCAATTTATACTTTACTTAATTATAACAGTATATATATTTATTGTCAACAAACGCAAAAACAGCCGATATTTTGCTAACCAAAATATCGGCTGTTATAAAGCAATTGAATTTTTAAGGTGTCACAGTTTTCTTAACCTTTAAGCAATTACCCGATTCTATACCTGTAATACCGTCATCACACTTATTTAAAAATGCGTCCGTTCTGTTTTCAGCAATAAGCTGCTTGCCGTTTTCGTCCAGAATATTAAGGGTATAGGTAATCATTTTGTTATCATCATCGTCAACCGTATCGGTTGAAAAATCCAGTGTCATTATAGCTGCACCAATACCTTTTGCGCTTTGTATAAGCGCACCATCTGCATACACGCAGTTATCAAGGCAGTAAATATAGGTATATCCGCTTTCTATGGAAGGTGGTGCTGTAATATTGCTTATTTCTGCCTCCTCGGCATTAAATATATACTCCCTTACCATTTCGGTTATGGTATTTGAGGCGTCAAGCACAGCAGATGTTTT
Organism: uncultured Eubacteriales bacterium; assembly: GCA_902495025.1. GTDB lineage: Bacteria > Bacillota > Clostridia > Lachnospirales > CAG-274 > CALWRD01. The sequence goes on along the minus strand of CABUWB010000021.1, from coordinate 5,479 downwards.
ATCCGCCGAATAATATGCCTTATATGAGTATACAACCATTGATGTTACCGTACCTATAATAATAACGGTAATTGCAATTGCAATAATAAGCTCTATAAGGGTAAAGCCCTTTTTGTTCTTTTTTAATTCAGACATCAAAGCTTAATCCTCCTGTTGCTTATCTACATTTGCTGTCCCAGTATGCCTGCCAGTTTGCAGGGTCGCCGCCTGCCTTTAAGTACTTTTTGTACAAAGACCAATAGTTGTTGTAATTTGGACCATAGGTCTGCTCCAGATAATCATTCATTGTTGCAGTACCCGTATTAGCCTTTTTTATCTCCTTCCAGCCATCAACACCATACATGCCTTCCCAATATTTATTCCAGTTGCTATATGTTCCCGTAGGAAACATATGTGTATTAACAGCCTCTTCATAGGAAACCGCAGTGGAGGTTGTTGCTTCAGTTGTAGGCTCCTCTGTTGATGTTTCAGGTGTTTCAGGTGTTTCGGGAGCTGCCACAGTTGTGTTTTCGGTTGTTTCCTCATCATCCGGGTCATCAGCGCCTGTTTCCGGAGCAGGATTTGTAACACTGCCGCTGCCGTCATACTTGAAATACTTATAATTAACATTGCCGCCCATATCAGAAGCAACCTCATACCTTGCAGTAACTGCACCGTTATTTTTCAGTGCGCCAAAGCCGCCGCTGCCTACAGGAGTCATAACAAACTCATCGCCTGCACCGCTGCTGCCCGAAGCAAGGCTTGACTGCGCCGAGCTTAAAGCGTCGCTCTGGCCTGCATTAACCGAGCGCTGGTTGCTGTTCACCCTTGCAGAGCTGGTAAAAACACCTGCTGCCATAGTTGCCGCAATGGTAACAAGAGCAGTAGTCATAATAGCCTCCATAAGAGTAAAGCCCTTTTTATTACCAATTAAATTTTTAAATAATTTCATTTTAAGCACCCCACTCTTTTACTCACTTGCATTGCCTTCACTGTCAGGCAGTACAAATACCGCATCACTCATGGCATAGCCAAAAGAGATTGGCTTGTAGTGATTATAAGTACCGCCGTCTGCCCTTACAAAGTTCTTACAAAGGATAACACCTCTGAATACCTCTGTGTCCTTTGATGCAGATATTGTTCTTGTATTGATAACAGACCATGGTGCAATAATAAAGCCCTTAAAGCCTGCTCTCTGAATATTTATGCTGACCTTTGCCTCCTGATTTGGCTTTGGACAGAAGATATAGAACTCAGGTGAAATACCCTTATAGTCAAAGCCGTTATAGCTGAACTCTGCACTATTAGCATTAACACTGCCATTGTTTACACCCTCAATAGTAAAGTTGCCCGAAAGCTCAAGGCTCTTTGCAGGGTCAACAAACCATCTGATGTAGCCAAGGTGTGAAATAGAGCTTTCATCTGTACCATTAAGTGTATACTCAATTACAATCTTGTTGTTAAGCCTGATAACTTCCTCATTAGAGGTAATGAAGAAATCACCCCAACCACCTGGAATAATAGGTGATGTGGACTTAAAGTAAAGCGTTCTGCCACTGATGTCATAGAAATTAGCACCGTCAAAGAGCTTGTTGCCGCCCTCTCTTACATCAACACGACCAAAGTTGGCGTATCCTGTAGTAGATGAGTTGCCGCCGATAAGGTAACCGTCCTTATACTCTGTAACGCTTGCCCAGCCTGCGGTTTCGGAATCAACCGTAGGTGCATTTTCATAGTTGCCATAATGAGGATAGTTTACTGCAATCTTCTCAATAGCGCCGTCATAAGGAATAGCTGTTCTTGCTATATCCACAAATTCACCCTGTGCAAGAGCATTTACTCTCAGGTCGGTTGAGTCTGTAGGACCGCCCAGCGCCTTCTGGAGAGTACTTCTTAAAAGGAAGATACTGTCATTTACCGTATAACCAAGCTCATGGCTGACAGGCAGCTTTTGGCTGTTATTGTTATACTTTTCATTACTCTTTTCATACCACTGCCAGTTTGCATCACGGCTTACTGTTGCGCCGTTAGGATTGTAACGGAGGTTTGCGTTTGAAATATATGCTGTTGTTCTCATATTTGAGGCATCTGCTGCCTTAGCAGCATATTCCTGAAATCTTCCCTTTAATGAGCCGTCAACTGCATCGGGGTCAAAGAGCAGTGCAACTGCAAACTGAATCTTTGTACACTCTGACCACCAACCGCCTTTATAAACCTTCTCTGCCTTTGAAAGCCAGATACTGTTCATTGTCTTAAAAGCTGAAACATCACTGTTTTTATCCTTAACAGTAAGTCCGCCTGTACTGTCCTGCTTATTATTGATAACCACAGGCTTGCTTGTTGTTATATTGCTTAATTTTGTAGTACCTCTGTCGTTCTCGCCCTTGCTGAGATAATTTGTACCGCCTACACCGTAGTTACCGCCCGAGAAAGCAGCATAGCCTTTTGAGCCTGTAAGGGTTGTAGGAGCGCTTACATCAAGGCCCTTACCAGAAAGGAGGTAATCTGCCTTGAGTGTACCCTGCCCTGCCACCTTCAAATCTTCAGTCGCAGTTGCCACAGCACCGTTTACATTAACATTTGCACCGCTTGCAATATTAACCGTTGATTTAAGACCTGATGCCATATCGCCGCCAACAGTTATATCTGCACCATTCTGAATATTATAGTCTGCACTCTTGTAAACCTGAATATCCTCCTGTACGTTCATACTGCCATTTGCAGACTTATAAGTGAGCTTACCGCCGATAAAGCAGTTTTTAAGCACACCCTTTATACCATTGAGGTTTACGTTTACTCTGTCTCGTGAGATGATATTTACAGGGTCCTTAAACTCAACACCGTCCTGATTGTTGATAAGGATATTACCGATCTTCTTATCCACTTCTATATCTGAATTATCCTTGTCAAGTTTCTTTTCAAAATAGCCGCCCGCACCAATCTGTTTGATTGCGCCGCTTCCGTCACCAATAGTACCTTTTGTTACAGCAAGCTGACCAACAGCACTTGCAATTGTTGTATTGCCAAGGCCTTTAATTGTCTGCTCTGCATTAAGGCAAAGGTTACCTGTAGTTACAAGCTCCTTAAATGTACCGCCCTTAATCTTTACAGCATAAGGGTCGTCGTTAATCTGTGTATTTACGATAAAGTCCTGATATTTATCCTTATCACCATAGGTGCCGTCAAAATATAAGCCTTTCTTGCTTGCATCAATAAGTTCATTCTCCACATAGTATTCCGAGCCGGGATAATACTCATTGTCAATAATGATAGAGCCGTTCATAACGTTATTGTCATAGCTGAGCTCCTGTGTTAAGCCCTCATTTGGGTTAGGCCAGTAGGATACAATCATATTTTCGATAAGGTCGTTCTTTGCACCCTGTGCCGCAACCATAGGCAGAAGTGTTGTAGTTGTATACACATTGCCGTTTTCATCATAGGCATATACTGTCAGCAGAACATAGTTTGGCTGGTCTGTTGCAGTAATTTTAGCCTTAACCTTGTTTGTTATACCTGCTGATGTAAGGTCATATTCCTGCTCCTTGCCGATAAGACCGGAAAGCTTCATCATATTTTCCTCTTCAGCAAACATGTCCTTCAGTGTAACAATAGCCGACTGTGCAGTAAGCTGCAGTTGCTGTTCATCACTCTTTTGTGCTGTTGCTTTGTTGGTATAACTAACCGTTGAAACCATTGCTGTCATAAATACCATTAACAGCATAATCATAAGCATGGCAAACACAAGCACAAAGCCCTGTCTGCCTTTAAGATTGTTTAACAATCTTTTCTTCATAAAATAGTCCTCCTAAAATTCCCTTTTTTACGTACTTACCTGAGCCGCCTTAATATAATAATTTATATAAGGCTACAGCACACCTTGTATGCCATTTTTGCTTATTGTATTCTATCACTTTTAAAAAACTGCGTACATAGTAATAACAAACAAATTTTTTTACAGAATTTGTATTTTTTTAATAATTTTCTCAATCAAACTAATTTATTGCCTTTTAACACACCAAGTTATACCTACAACCGCAAAAATACCGCAAAAGGGAGCATAAGGAAACCATATATGTACCTACAACTTAAATACAAAAAGGGAAGCCTCAGCCATCATCCTATAACAAATACATCAACTGCAGCATTGTGATATATTTATTATAATGATAACTCAGACTTCCCTTTTAGCTGCAATAAGCAACCCCGATGCAAAACGCATCTCCCCGTTACGCTCTGTATGCACTCAAAGCCACAGGGAATTATATACCCCCTATAAGTAAAATATAGTCAGTACGGACACCTCCGTACCAAAGCTCTACATTAATACATAACAGGTTATATAACTTTATTTAAGATATATTGCAAAAGCAATATACCCACAGAGCCTTTACAGCTCCATTTACATTGAAAAAAAGCGCCGCAGGCAAAACCTGCGGCGCAAAGCTTGCCTAATCAAATCAGTCAACAGCAACAACTGTTCTCTTGTTATAAGAACCACAGCTCTTGCATACTCTATGAGGCATCATAAGCTCACCGCACTTGCTACATTTTACAAGAGTTGGAGTAGCAATCTGCCAGCTCTGAGCCTTTCTCTTATCTCTCTTTGACTTAGACATTTTTCCCTTAGGACAAATAGACATTTTCTACACCTCCTTATCATCCTTAAAAAGAGTCATTAACTTTTCAAATTGGGGATTTCTGTATCCTCTGTCGCAGCCGCAGTCCCCCTCATTGAGGTTATGGCCGCACTTTGGACACAACCCTTTACAGTCATCGGAACACACTGCCCTCATAGGCATATTAAGCAGAATGTCAGCTACAAGTACAGGTTTCAAATCAATCGTCTTATCTGAAAAGCCCCAAAACTCCTTCTCCGGATTTTCCTCATTGCAAAACACTTCGTTACAAGTGAATGTAATATCCGTTTTGAAAGATTTAAGACACAAGTCGCAATTTAAACTTAAAACCGCTTTAACCTCGCCCTCCAGAAGATAAGCCCCCTCACCGCTGTTGGTAAGGCTGCCGTTAAAATCCACCAGAGCATAGGAGTCATCATCATGCGGAATATCCACACGTGCGCCCTCTATATTGACAGCAATGCTGTCCTTTGGTGCAAGGTTACTAACATTAATAAGCATAAAAACACTCCTGTTCCGTATATGCCGAATATACTCCGACACACAGTCCATTGTTTATTATACGACGTATATTATTATTTGTCAAGTAATTCTTTTGTATCCTGTGCAATCATTAATTCCTCATTTGTAGGAATAAGGAATTCTCTGATTTTAGAGTCAGCAGCAGCAAAATCAAGCTCCTTGCCTCTCTGAGCGTTCTTCTCAGGGTCAATCTTAAGACCGAAGCACTCAAGGTACTCGCAGATTGCAGCTCTATGGCCTGAGTTGTTCTCGCCGATACCTGCTGTAAATACAATAGCGTCGCAGCCACCAAGTGCTACATAGTAGGAGCCGATGAACTTTGCAATCTGATATCTGAACAT
>CABUWB010000020.1 GCA_902495025.1 uncultured Eubacteriales bacterium | reverse complement strand
CTCTACAAAGAGTGGTATTGCGCCCTTCTATTCCGATAAGTATGCAAAGGTTGGTATACAGGTGTGGGAGCTTTATGAAAAGGACAGACTTAAGGACAAGCTCAAGGGTATGTATGAAAAGGTAAATATCCAGTTTAAGTACCTTTACAATAAGCCCGAGGTTGATTATATGGAGGTTTATAACACCCTCTGCGAGCAGGCGGACTTTATTAAGCCTTTTGTAACTGATACCTCCAAGCTTTTGAGAAATGCAATCAAAGAGGGCAAAAATATCCTCTTAGAGGGTCAGCTTGGTACATTAAAGGATACCGACCATGGTATTTATCCTTATGTTACCTCGTCCTCAACGCTTGCAGGCTATGCGGCAATCGGTGCAGGCATACCTCCTTATGAAATAAAGGATATTATTGCAATTACAAAGGCTTATTCCTCAGCAGTAGGCGAGGGTCCTTTTGTAAGCGAGCTTTTTGGCGATGAGGCAGAGGAGCTCAGAAAGCGTGGCGGTGACAAGGGCGAGTACGGCGCAAAGACAGGCAGACCAAGGCGTGTGGGCTTTTTTGACGCTGTTGCAACACGCTACGGCTGTGAGCTTCAGGGTGCAACCGAGGTTTGTATGACCTGCCTTGACGTGCTTGGCTATCTTGAGGAAATCAAGGTGTGCGTTGGCTATGAGGTTGACGGCGTTGTGTATGACGACTTCCTTACAACGGCTAACCTTTACAAGGCCAAGCCCGTATATGAAACACTTAAGGGCTGGAACAGCGACATTAGAGGCATTAAGAGCTATGATGAGCTGCCCGCAGAGGCTAAGGCTTATGTTGAATTTGTTGAAAAGAAAATCGGCGTTAAAATTTCAATGGTAAGCAATGGCCCAGAAAGACACGAAATTCTTTACAGATAAAAATAAAATAGAACGGTTAATAAATGTGGAATTATCACAGATTATTGCCATAATGAAAAGGAGCTTGTTATTTCAAAATAACAAGCCCTTTTTAATACTGCTGCATAAATATTTTAAATAAGAATATAATTTGTGTATTTGTAAGTTTTGGCTTTTTTTTAAAATATTATTATGTTATACTTATAAGAAGTAAAAAATTAAACTGTCTATGGGGAGATGTAATAATGAAAAAACCTGTTTTATACATAGTTATACCCTGTTATAATGAGCAGGAGGTGCTGCCTGTTACCTCAAAAATGTTTCTTGACAAGATAAACGAGCTTATAAACGGCGGTAAAATAAGTGAAAAAAGCAAAATTATGTTTGTAAATGACGGCTCTAAGGACAAAACATGGGATATAATTACGCAGCTTTCAAAGGAAAACGGGCGTTATTGCGGTGTATCGCTCAGCCGCAACAGAGGACATCAGAATGCGCTACTTTGCGGCTTAATGGAGGCAAAGCAGATGTGCGATATTACCATATCCATTGACTGCGACGGACAGGACGATATAAATGCGATGAATGAAATGGTAGATGCCTATCTTGATGGCTGCGAGGTGGTTTACGGTGTTCGCAGCAGCAGAAAGACAGATACATTTTTTAAGCGCTTTACGGCAGAGGGCTTTTATAAAATTATGCGTGTTATGGGCTGTGAGGTGGTGTTTAACCATGCCGATTACCGCCTTATAAGCAGCAGAGTGCTGAATGAGTTTGCAAAATTTAAGGAGGTCAACCTCTTTTTAAGGGGTCTTGTTCCGCTTGTGGGTTTTAAAAGCACCAGCGTTTATTATGAACGTCATGAAAGGCTGGCAGGTGAGAGCCACTATCCGCTTAAAAAAATGCTCGCACTTGCCTTTGACGGCATAACAAGCCTGTCCATAAAGCCTATAAGGATTATCAGCTCTTTTGGTGTTGTTGTATCGTTAATCAGCTTTATAGGTGTTATCTGGTCGGTGGTGCAGGCGTTTACGGGCAATACTGTTGCAGGCTGGGCGTCAACTGTGAGCATAGTCTGCTTTTTAAGCGGCATACAGCTTATATCCACCGGTATAATAGGCGAATATATAGGTAAAATTTATATGGAAACCAAGGCACGCCCACGCTTTATTGTCGGAGAAAGAACCTACCAAAAGGACGGAGAGTAATGAGCGGGGGTAAGTGTATGGATATAAAGAAAATCAAATTCACAAAGGGATTTTTGCTCTGGCTGGCGCTGGGCTTTATTTTATTTATTATGTTTAAGGGTGGCTTTACACTGCTTACTGACAGATATACGGCTGATGTGGATATTGCTGCGCTTAACACTGCGTCTGACCAGCTTACCCTTGACGGCGGTACAATAACCACAACTGGTCCCGATTCCAAGCTCTTTTTTGACGGCAGCCATTATTTTAATTATATTAATATTGATGTAAGTGGTTTAAGTGAGCCTGTTGTGGGCGCAAGGCTGTATTTTTCGGACGGCAAAAACGGCTTTTCGGACGACAGATCAACCCCGTTTTATCTGAGGGAAGGCTTTAATGAAATAAAAATTAAATCGGGGGACAAATTAAGGCTTGATATTTCCGACAGGGAGGGTATCAGCCTTACGCTTAATTCAATTAGTCTGCACTGTGCACCCAAAAGCCTTTTTCCAAATCTGGCAGGTGCGGTGCTTTATGTGTTTGCATGGCTTACGCTTTATTTTGCGGCGGCACGCTTTGGCATAAAATACAGCGGTATACAGTGCTCGGCAGTTATGCTCTGTGAAGGGCTTTTTGCCGCCTGTATGACTATAGTTATGCTCTTTGGACTTGGTATTGCAAAGCAGAAAATCGTTTTGTTTGTGCTTATACCGCTTTCGGTTTACGCCATTGCCATACTTTACGTAAGGATCAGACAGACAAAAAAGCATATACGTCTTATTTTGGCGTTGATTTTTGCTGCCATGACTGCCTTAATGTGCATTATTGGCTGCAAAATGGCAAGCCTTATTCAGACGGATTTAGGTTCGGTGTATTACAGTGCTTGGGAAATTGCAGAAAGGGGCGGTGTAAACACCCTTTGTACAGGCAATGAACCGTATAACTGGTTTGTTGTGGCATCAAACAACGACTATTTTGTACGTTACCAAAACAATCTGCCTATACTTGCCATACTTGCACTGCTTTACAAGGTGCTTGCGGCATTTTCGCTTACGGCAGAGGATATGCTGAGCAATTATATAAGTATCTTTTTTAATATTATATTTATAATGGCGGGTGTTTGGTTTGCTGTACTTACGGCTAAAAACCTTTTTGGCAGAAAGGGAATGTTTATCAGCCTTGTTATGTCGGCACTCTTTATACCTTACTATATAAATGCCTGCCGCTTTTATACCGATACACTGTCAATGCCGTTTGTAACACTGGCACTCTGGCTTTATTCGGCTGATGATAAGCGGTTTAAGTGTCCCTATATAAAATATCTGCTTGTGGGTGCATCAATTGCTGTGGGTGCGCTTATCAAGGGCAGTGTTATGGTAATGGCGGTTGCGGTTTTAATACATTGCATACTTAAAGGGTTTAAAAATACACGCTTTGCAGTTACAGCCCTTGCGGCGGTTATTGCGGTAAGCTGCGTATGGAGTGCTTATACAAAAAATTGCTCATGGATTGACCTTGACCACAGCAATGAGCTGGAATTTCCGCTTGTTCACTGGGTTATGATGGGCATAAACAGGGACTCGGGCGGCGGATATTCGCAGGAGGACTTTGTGTATACTGATAGTTTCCCCTCAAAGGAGGAAAAGAAAAGTGCCGATGTTGAGCTGCTAAAACAGCGTATAGCAGGCTTTGGCACCCTTACGGAGCTTGGCGAATATGAGTTTTCAAAGGCGGCGGACAGCTGGCTGGACGGTCAGTTTATGCAGGATAACCATATTGAATGGGGCATAAATAAGGACAGCGTTATATATGATACATTCACACCCGGCAGAGCCTATAACAATATATATAAGCTGTATATACAGATTTTTGTTTATTGCATGTATATTTTTGCGGCAATGGGTGCGCTTTTAAGCCTTAAAAAGCCTGAGCCTGACTATGCAATGTTTTTACGGCTGATAATGCTGGGCGTAATGCTGTTTTTTATGCTGTGGGAGTCAAAGTCAAGGTATCTGCTTAACTTTTCGCCCGTATTTATGCTTGCTGCAATCTATGGTATGCAGGCTGTTAAGGAGCATTTTTTTGAAAATGGAGATAAATTAATATGAAAAAACTTTTAACTTTATTATTTATTATTACTCTGCTTGCTGCCCTTGCTGGCTGCGGCAAAAGCGGCGGTGATGACACCATGCAGACGCAGGAGGAGCTGCCGACCTTTAAACTTGCCAACCTTACCGATGTGGAGATACACGAAATTTATATTTCCGTCAGCAATATGCAAAACTGGGGCAGCAATCTGCTCGGTAAAAACGAGGTTTTTCGCAGAGGCTCCGAAATAAAGCTGGAATATCCTTTAAACAGTAAGGACAGATATGACATAAGGTGTGTGGACTCTGACGGAAAGGCAATTTTATATTCCGAAATCAATCTTTCCTCGGCTGAAAAGCTGACCCTTGCCGTTGATGAAAATGGTCAGAGTGTTGTGGCAATAGAGGAAAAGGAAGGTGTTCAAGCAGAGGAAACAACGGATACACAGGAAGAAACTACGCAGGACGAGAGTGAAAGCGTGAGCGCATAAGAGGTATGAAAAAATGAGCAGCAGGGCGGAAGAATTACTTTTAAATGTGTATAAGGCATACTCGGGCGGCGAGGACTATACAATAAATACGCCGCCGTCCTCACAGGTACACGATTTTAATATGGCGGTAAATGAAATTAAGGACTATATACAGTTTTTAAGGCGTGATATGGTAAAGGTGTCAATTACGCTGACCGATTGCGGACTTGAATACTGTATGGAAAACTTTGGGGAGGTTTAATTATGAAGGGAAAATTATTTGGTGCAGTGCTGATTTGCGTTTTACTTGCAGGCTGCAGTGCGGCTGGGCAAACCAACACTGCGGAAACTACGATAGAAGAAACAATCTCTGAAGAAACAACAGCGGAGCAAACCGACAATGCCGAAACCGAAAATTATATTTCCTTTTCACAGGCTTATGAAATTGCAAAGGACTACTGGAATATTGAGCCGGGAACAATTGACGAAAAAACAGGTAACAGAATAGATATTATGTACCCGGCCGAACATAAAGACTACCAGCGCTGGTATACCTTCAGTTTAATGTGGCTGGTAGATAACGACCATTATTCCTCAATTGATGACTCGATATATATAAGCGGAACGGACGGAACTGTAACTAAAGAAAAACCACAGGATTACGAGGAGAGCATACAATGAATATAACAGGCTGGGAGGATTTTTTTGCAGCGGAGGAAAAAAAGGACTACTTTGCGCCGCTTATGTCCTTTGTAGAAAAGGAATATTTCGAGGGTGTCTGCTACCCTCCCAAGGAAAATATTTTCAGGGCGTTTGAGCTTACAAAGCCGTCGGATATAAAGGCGGTTATTCTGGGACAGGACCCATATCACGAGCCAAACCAGGCGCATGGTTTGTGCTTTTCGGTGCTGCCAAGCCAGCCAAAGCTGCCGCCCTCACTTAAAAATATCTATAAGGAGCTTGCCGAAGAATATGGCTGCTGCGACAGGGAAAACGGTTTTTTGGAGGACTGGGCGCAGCAGGGTGTGCTTATGCTCAATACCGTTATGACGGTAAGGCAGGGTGCGGCAAACTCGCATAAGAACAACGGCTGGGAAACCTTTACCGACAATGCAATAAGCTACATAAATACGCTTAATCAGCCCATAGTTTATCTGCTGTGGGGTGCACCATCACAGAAAAAGGAGCAGCTTTTGGATAATACAAATCACCTTGTACTGAAGTCGGCGCACCCAAGTCCGCTGTCGGCATACAGGGGCTTTTTCGGCTGTGGCCATTTTAAGGCGTGTAATGAGTTTTTAAAACAGAGGGGCGTAAGCACTATTGACTGGATTGGCGGTGGACAGTAATATTAAAGAGCTGTCGCAATAATTTTGCGATAGCTCTGTTTTTTAATATAAATTAATGTTTTCTCCTATATAAAAAGGGGCTGCTGCAAATTAAATTGCAGCAGCCACCCTAAAACCACATTATTCACCATTAGTAAAATAATTATGCACAAGCTCGGTCATATCCTCTGCGGTAAGGCTTAAATGCTCGGCATACAGCTCAAACTTACAGCCGTTTTCATACCAGTCAAGGGTCTGCATGGGAGCAAGCTCCTTATAAAGGTCGCTATGCTCAACAACAGCGGTACCCTCCTTTTCCTGCACACGCTCTGGAGAGTCCTCCGCAAGCTCCTCCTCATTTGGTACTTTATAAAGTATTCTGTCGGCAAAAACGGTATTTCTGCCGTCAATTTCAATATTCTGCCTTACGCTTTCGGCAGGGAGGGAGGCATTATATTCCTCCTCGGTCATTTTATTTATTTTAAGAAAAAGTCTTGCACCGTTTGCGGCAAGGTCCTTCTGGTAGTTATAAATAACACCGTTGTCCACAATATCAACCGTTCTTAAAACAAACTTTTCCGACAGCTTTTTAACCTGCATAGGCTCAAAACCAAGCACCTCCTCAATAGGTGCTGTGTCGGGCAGCTCAATGGGGTCAACGCTTGCAACGTCCTCGGTTGTGGTTTCCGTAACAGTAACCACCGCCGTACCCTCGTCGTTAACGGCTCCGCCGTTTTTACTGCTGATTGATATTATGGCAAGCAGAACACAGATAAGCAGTGCAACGCCAACCAAAACTACTAGTTCCTTTGGTATCTTTTTCATAGCTTTACTCTCTTTTCTTATTTATTGTATGTTTTCTTAACCCATTTGCCCGCCTGTGAAAGCTCATTATCGCTCCAGTCGGAGGTTTTCTGACAGTTAGGGTCAATAATTGCAGAGGACTCGTTTTTATTTGACAAGTTCCAGCAAATTCTGCCTATATTCCTTTCATCAAGGAACTGCATCCACTTGTCTGCCTCCGCCTCGTCAATTGCACCGTTGCCAAATGCATCGCATATACCAAACTCGCTTACAATTACAGGCAGACCTGCATTGACAGCCGCTGAAACCTTGTCCCTGAACTGTGCCTTATGCGTTGCTGCGTAAAAATGGAAAGCGTAGGCAATATTGCTGCCCGTAAGCGGAGATTTAGCCGCCACGTCAACGTCCTGCGACCATGTAGGCGTACCCACAATAATAATTGCGTCGTTGTCAACGCTCCTTATGGTGTTAATCATGGACTGTGCGTAGGGCTTGATGTCCCTATCCCACTGTACATCGCCGTTAGGCTCGTTGCAGATTTCATAAATGACATTGTTGTAGTCCTTGTATTTTGCGGTCATTTCCTTGAAAAATGCCTCTGCTGCTGCCTTGTCGGTGTTGGGGTTGCCGTTTGCAAGTATGTGCCAATCGATAACAACGTACATACCAAGGTCGGAGGCGTACTGTACGCCCTCGTCAACCTTTTTGTGCAGCTCGGTATTGTAGCCCTCACCCTGTGAGGAATAAAGCGCAAGCCTTACGGTGTTTGCGCCTAAGCTGTCCCTTAATGTGCGGAAGCTTTCAAGGCTTATGTACTGTGGAAACCACGCAATACCATGTGTGCTTATACCCTTGATTATAAAGGGCTGACCGTTTTTATTTACAATCTGCGTACCCTTTACGGAAAGCTGACCGTTTACCTCAACAGGAGTACCCTTTTGAGGATTGCTCTGTGCCTTTGGCTGCGACGTAACCGCATTTGCAAGGCTGCTGCCTGTGTTTGCAGCTGTTTTAACGGCATTTCCGTCTGCCACCTCTATCTCCTTGCCGCCCGAATACAGCTTAATCTTTGGCTGCTCCTCGGGGTCGGTATCAAAGGTGCCGATAAAGCCAAAGCCCAGCTCACCGCCTGCGGCAAGCTCCTTGTTGTACTCTGCCGCCGTTACCTTTATTGACTTTCCCTCGACAGTGTAGCTGCCGTTCCAGAGCTGGTCAACCTTAAAGCCTGTATTAAATGTTATAACACTCTGCCAGTCGGTTATTAAGCTGCCGCCCTCGGGGTTTTCAATTTTAACCTCGTACTGGGCGCAGGTCTTTTCACCGCTTTTCCATGTGTTGCCTTTCTGAACGGTTATTTTAACGCCGCTTACCTCCTGCAGTGCCGTTGTGGTTTCAGCCTCGGTTGTAAGCTCTGCGGCAGTTGTGGTTACCGCAGTTGGTATTGCTGATACCGTTTCAGTCTGACTTTTACCAAAATTAATGCCTGCGGCAAAAATTGCAACGGCAAAAACCGCCGCTCCGCAAATCATCATACCTGTTTTAACAGAAAAACCCTTCATAATATACCCCCTATTATTAATTATATAGATATATTTTAACATAAGCGCAGAAATAAAGCAATAACGGTTTATCATAGCTGTATTGCGTAAGCGATATACCTATAAACGCTAACTTACAAAACAGGTCATTACATATCCCTTAAAAACTTTGCGGCTTCCTCGTCGTTACCGATTTTTACGTCCTTAATATCAATTATAACGGTTTCCTTTAATGGGCCGAATTTTATATAATGCTCTCTTTCGATTATATTGTAAAATCTGTCGGGTGTAAGCTCAAAGCTGCGGCTGTCGCTCTGCATACTGACTTTATCCCCATACACAGTTATGATACAGCTTTTAACCTTTGAAATTGTATTCCACAAAATACCGCCTATAACGGGTATAAATGCCCATATTATCATCATTACAAAAAGGGTAATTGTCTTTTTTTCGTCCCCCTGTACAGCCTTACCCGAGCTTATAAGGTAGTAATTAAAGCACACAACGGCGGCAGCAACAAGCAGAAAGCCGTAATAAACCCTGCCCATATAGGCACGTACAATGTCAATGCGCTTTTTTAAGTCAAACTGTGTTTCAAATACAAATTTTTCTTCCATAGCGTTTACTCCATTTCAAAATATATTTCACAAAGCAGGGTATCTTCCCTTGTGATTTTTGCATAATATGCGCCGTTTTCGCCGCCGTAAAGCCTTATCTGAATTATATCGGACATAACACACTGCTGCTTGTAGGAAATTTTAAGGCGTGTAATGCGCTTCTGGTTATACTCCTCATCGGTCAGCAAATCGGTTACCCACATAAGGTAGCTTATGTTGTTGGCGTGGCGGTTGGTGTCGGTATCACGTCTGGTAACAGTTACGGTATTTTCGGCAATAAGTCTGTCGGTTTCGGGCGTAATTTTAAAATCCGTATCAAAGGGCAGTGGGACAAGCTCGCCGTACTTTGACGACATTTCCTCCTTAACCTTGACTGGGCGCAGCTTTACCCTGTCGGTATAAACCCACCTTGAGGCGGCACGCAGCACCTCCTCACCGTCTGAATTTACGGCGGTAAAGCCCCTTTGCGCCATTATGCCCTTAAAGCTGGCAGGTGCGGTTAATACGCTTAGTCTGCTGTCCCACCTTACGGGTTTTAAAAGCGTAATATCCCAGTCGCAGATAACCCAGCCGCTTTTTGTTTCAAAAAACCAGTCCATGGTAAGTCCGCACCGCTCCGAGTGCAGTATTGCCGCCTCCTGCAAATAAAGCATAAGCTTTGAGGCAGGCGCAGTATAGTCCCATTTTAGATTATAGTAATCAATATCAAAATCAACCTTAAACAAAATAATCAGCTCCTTACAATTAGTATAACATAGTGAAAATAAAATAGCAAATTCTTGAGTAAACACTGATTTAATGTAGTCAAAAAATAAATTTACAAAAAAACGACAGCTTCCACTGGTTTTTTTGCCGCCTATCGGCTAAATTGATTTTTGCCTTTGAATTAATCAGTGTTTACTTGACAAGTGCAAAAAATAGGCATAAAATAGTTGTATATGGAAAGTTGAGGGCGAAAAAATGTCAAGAACACACAATTCACATCAGCAGATTGATGACACCGATTACAAAATTATAGAGCTTATGCGCAATAATGCACGTATCTCAGTTAAGGAAATTGCAGATACGGTGTTTTTGTCGCCTACGGCTATTTCATCACGTATAGACAAGCTGGAGAGGGACGGTATAATTTCGGGCTACCATGCGCACATAAGCCCCTCGGCGCTCGGCTATGACATCAAGGCATTTATCAACCTGGAGGTTGAGCCGTCGCAAAAGCAGGACTTTTACCCTTATATTGAGAGCTGCTACAACGTGGTTGAGTGCAGCTGTGTAACGGGTGATTTTTCCATGCTTATTGAGGTGGTGTTTAAGGATACAATGTCGCTTGACCGCTTTATCGGCGAGCTGCAGTGCTTTGGCAAAACAAAAACACAGATAGCCTTTTCAACAAGTGTTGAACACAGGGACTTTTTCTACAAGATACGTGAGGAAAATTAAAAATTTGCTGTTTCTTTAAAGAATTTTAATAAATTTTTATTGAAATTTTTTTGAAAAGTACTTGTAATTTAATTGTAATAATAGTATAATGATGTCAAGAGAAGTAGCTTAGGACCATTGGTTCTGCTGACGAAGCTATTAATCATCTTTTCTTTTATCTTTTTCCTTTTTTTCTTGGTTTGGCCAAGTATACAGGGAGCTCCGCAAAACGGAGCTCTTTTTCGTGTCGACAAAGTCGACACGTTTGCAAGAAATGCTTGCATTTCTTGCAGATGGGGTACTTTGTACCCACCAAGGAAGTAACAACCCGTGCCTCGTAGCAAGCTACTCGACACTCTTGTTATCCCTCGGGCGGGCAAAGCTCGCCCTGCGGATTAAAGTCTGCGACGCTTTAAGTTACCTTTATCATTGGATAACTTATGCAGCAAGTTTTAAGTAAAATTGTAAATTTATCTGTCAATTTTAGTTTTAATAGACTGATAGCTCCGCAAAAACGGAGCTCTTTTTCGTTGTCTTATTTTACTGCTTGTGCGTACTCAAAGGCGGCAGCGGCAGCATACAGCGTGCTTAAATTTCCGCCGTCATCAAGGTCGGTATTGAGCAGCTGCTTTATTTTGCCTATGCGGTAGGCAACGGTGTTTCTGTGGCAGGCGGTACACTCCGCTGTGGCTTTAAGCGAGCCTTTGCATTTAATATATGCCGCCAGCGTTTTTATAAGCTCTGCGCCATGCACCCTGTCATACTCTGCAAGCGGCGCAAGCTGCGACAGGGCAAAGGCGTATGCCGTTTCACCCTCTACATGCATAAAAAGCGAGTATATGCCCGCATTTTCATAGCCAAAATAAGGCAGGTCTTTGTACTCTGCTATTTTAAGCGCCTTTTCGGCTGCGGCAAAGCTGTGGCAAAGGCTTTCCCAGCCTGTACCCAGTGAGCCTGTGGCAAGGCGTATTTTTGTGCCTGTTTCCTCTGCACAGGATAAAATAAGACGTGCAGTGCTTTCAAGCTCTGCTCTGTCCGTATTGTGAAAAAGCACAAGCGCAGGTCGGCTGTCGGTAAAATAAACTCCCTTTACGTTGGTAACAAGGCTGTGCGTAAAAAGGCGCTCCCCCATGCCGTCGGCTATGTCAATAAGTCCTGCGGCATAGCTGTCGTGCGGCATAAGCGAGTGTGCAAGCAGAAATTCGCTGTGCTTTGGTATATTATCACTGCTGCGGCAAAGCTCGGTTATGGCATTTTTCATATTATCCTCTTTCAGCCTGTTGGAAAAATGCAAATCCGCAAAGCTCTGCATAATGTCGGACAGATGTATCTCCCATGGCATTGTCATAAGAAGAAAGTCGTTTTCATCACACATAGCCTTAATTTCGGGTGTAATATCACCGTCTGTTATGTATCTGCCCGTATTTATTATAAGTCCCGAGGTATTTTTGTCTATCAATGCGGCTATAAAGTTTTTAAGGCTGCTGTTTGGAGATATTGACATACCTGTTGTTATTGCAAGCTCGCCGCCCCTTATAAAGCTGAAGCTGCTTGCGTCCTCTGCAAGGTAAAGCCATACTGCAGGTCGGTTAAGTCCTGCCCTGCCTGCGGCTATCGTAAGTTTAAAGCTCTCCCCTGCCATATTGTAAAAATCTCGTGCGGTTATCATATAATTTCACCTCTTTAGGTAATTATATGTGCTGCCAGCACAAAAATCAAGGTGAAAATTTGTATTTCCGCCCTATTGTAATTGTGTTTGTGTTCTGCTAGTATAACAGTATAGCAAGCAGGGACGCCGTATACGGTGAGCCCTGCTTTTTTACTTAGCAAAAAGAATGGAGGAAATATATATGTTAAAAGACGAATTACCAAAGATTGTTACCTCATCAGTTCCCGGCCCCAAGGCAGCGGAGATTATTGCAAGACGTAAGGCGTCGGTGCCTGCTGCGGTAGGCTGCAATTATCCCTGTGTAATCAAGAGGGGTGAGGGCGCAATTGTGGAGGACGTTGACGGCAACTACTTCCTTGACTGGGTAGGCGGCGTAGGCGTACTTAATATAGGCTACTCACAGCCCGAGGTTGTGGAGGCTGTAAAGGCACAGGCTGACAACTATTTCCATGCAATGTTCAATATTATCACACACGAGGGCTATGTTAAGCTTGCAGAAAAGGTTGGCTCAATTGCTCCTACAAGAGGCGAGCATAACAAGGTATTTTTTGCAAACAGCGGCGCAGAGGCTGACGAGAACGCAGTCAAGGTTGCAAAGGCTTACACAAAAAGACCTAATATTATCGTATTTTCGGGCGCATTCCATGGCAGAACGCTGCTTACAATGTCCATGACCTCAAAGAAGGCTTATTCAAGGGGTCTTGGCCCATTCCCCGACGGTGTTTACAGGGCACAGTACCCTTACCTTTACAGACGTCCCGAGGGCATGAGCGAGGCTGATGCAATTGACTTTTACATTAAGTCAATTTATGAGGTGTTTGAGGAATGTTCACCTGCCGAGTACGTTGCGGCAATGGTTATGGAGCCTCTGCAGGGCGAGGGCGGCTTTATCCCAGCACCTATTGAGTGGGTTAAGGCAGTAAGAAAAATTTGTGATGACAATGGTATTCTGCTTGTTGCCGACGAGGTGCAGTCTGGCTGGTGCAGAACAGGCAAAATGTTCGCTTCCTGCTACTGGAAGGAGGCTGGCGCAGCTCCTGATATTATCGCAACAGCTAAGTCTATTGCAGGCGGCGCTCCACTTAGTGCCATTATCGCAAGGGACGAAATTATGGACGCAGTACCAGGCGGTATTATAGGCGGTACATACGGCGGCAACGCCCTTGCCTGTGCAGCTGCATTAAAGGTAATTGAAATTATGGAGAGGGATAATCTTGCAGAGCGCTCAATGGAGCTTGGCAACAAGGTTAAGGCAAGATATGCCGATATTGGCAAAAAATACCCTGTTGTTGGCGATATAAGAGGTCTTGGCGGTATGGTAGGTATCGAGTTTGTAAAGGATACAAAGACAAAGGAGCCATACCCAGAGCTTGTAAGCGCACTGGTACAGGAGTGCGCAAAGAACGGTCTGCTTATCGAGGGCGCAGGTACATATAACAACGTAGTAAGATTTTTGGCTCCTCTTGTTATGACAGACGCACAGCTTGAGGCAGGTCTTGATATATTTGAAAAGTCGCTTGCAGCCTGCCTGGAAAGGCTTTAAGCCTATGGATATTAAAAGGTCGTGTGCAGACTGTGCAGTTATAAACTGTGATGTTTGCAATAAAAGCTATCCTGCCTTTTGTCCTACTGTCAATATGGACGCTGACTTTAAGGCAGAGGTGCTTAAAAAATATGACGAGGGCAATAACAGGCAGCTTATGCAGACTGCTGCAGAGGTTGAGTATGATGGCTACTGCCGCCTTACAAGGGTTGAGGAAACGCTG
>CABUWB010000019.1 GCA_902495025.1 uncultured Eubacteriales bacterium | reverse complement strand
TAGGGGCGGATTCCATATCCGCCCGAATGTTGAACATATTGCAATGCTTGACGGGCGGCAGATTGCCGCCCCTACAATTGAAATGTTAAGGTATTATTACACCTATAAACTCAAATTTATCCTCTAAACAATATTTGTTCAAACACGCCAGTCCCTTTTATTGCCAAAATACCGAATATAAATATTTAAAAAATCCCCTTGGCAGAATATCTGACCAAGGGGAATAAGTTAATTAATCAATAGCTATTAAATCTGTCCAGCCTTCTGAAGTAAATGCAGCAGATTTGTTAAGAATCTTACTTAATACAAGTGCTGCATCGCTTGCTGTAATTTCGCCATCACCATTAGCATCCATAAACGCAAATGCGCTGTTTGGATAAAGTGTCTCAAGACCTGTTATATAAGAGTAGTTAAGGCTCTTTGCAAGGAGCTGTGCACAGTCGTTTGATGTAAGCACACCACTGCCGTCTGCATCACCAAGTACAAGGGAGCTGTATTCCGCTTTAGCTATGGTGTAGCTTCCTCCGCCGGTTACATTGCTTTCATTATCGTCAATAGTTATTCTTACACTACCCACGTTCTCCGCCATGGCATGTATAGGTATGTAATAATAAACCCTATCGTATGCTATAGCGTTGTTTGTTTTGTCGCACTCGCTTTCCGGCACAGGGAAAAGCTCCACCTGAATCTCATAGGGTGAGGTGTTTGTTATTTTGTATGGCAGCTCACAGGATGCTGCTCCCAAATTTTCCTTTAAAAGCTGCTTAAGCTCCGCTCCGTTATTATATGCCTGCAGAATTTGGTCATAGCTGTTTCCCAGAGGGGACTTGTACTCAGGCATTGGATAAATATCAGGCATAAACACTCCGTTTTCAATACTGATTATTATGGAGGAGTCAGCATCAATACCCGTTTGAGGTGTAATTTTAAGATACACCGGATTGTATCCGCTGCCGGAGGTAATAACGACGTCATCTGCATATTCCGAGCCTATTGGGCAGCCCGGCTCCACAGTTGCCTTTTTTGAAACGGAATTAGATGTGCTTGCCATTACAGGCAAAGACAGCAAAACGGTAATAACAAACGTTAAAAATATAAATTTGTTTGTTTTTTTCATCGCAATCAACTCCTTTTTGATTTTATATTGATATATAGTCCATAAATAACACTTTTTAGCTGAATTTTATCAGTTTATAAGTCTTTTTGTTCTTATTAAGTACATTATACTACAGTAAGAAAGAAAAATCAAGGAATATTATAAAAATCCCCCTTGGCAGAATATCTGCCTAAGGGGGATAAATTAATAATCAGTAATTATTAAATTTTTAATCTGTTCAGCCCTCTGCAGGGAATGTAACAGCTATATCAAGAATTTTGCTTAATACAAGCGCTGCATCGCTTGCAGTAATTGTACCGTCGGCATTAACATCCATAAACGCAAATGCGCTGTTTGGATAAAGTGCCTCAAGACCTGTTGTATAAGAGTCGTTAAGGCTCTTTGTAAGGAGCTGTGCACAGTCGTTTGATGTAAGCACACCACTGCCGTCTGCATCACCATAGATTGGGTCAGAAGCAGTACCGTCTGAGCTGAAGCCTAAGTAATAGAGACAGATTTTTGAGCCGCCGGAATATACATAGTATGTCTTGCCTGCCTTAACCTGTGTTCTGATTACATCATAGCTTGTAGGTGATTCCAGAGTACCGATAGTTGTGATAATCTCACCTGCGCCGTCGGTAATATAAGTAATCTTACCTGCATTTGTCTTAGCTGCCATTGTGAATACACCGTTCTTTTCAGGCACAAACTTGATAAATGCACCTGTTACAGGGATTTTATCTGTGCTTAATTCACCCTGTGGGTTAATACCTGCTGCATTTGCAGGGTTGCTTGTACCCTGTACCCATGTTTCAAGCTGGTATGTCTTTTCACCCTCAACGAAATCCCTTGGACCTAACTCCTCGCTGTTTGTTCTGAAGGTTTCACCAAAGGTAAGGCCGTTTGATGTACCGCTGATGTCGTTGTTTACATCCCACATAATTTCATCACTTAATGTATCAACAGCAGCGGTTGTAGTTTCAGTTGTTGTTTCAGTAGTAGTTGTTGAGTCATCTTCGCCGCTTTCAGCTGATGCAGTGTACTGCGCAAGATAAATTCTTATTTCGTTTGTACCCTTTGCAACAGTAACAGAGCCTGAAGTAACAGGAATTGTGTTTGCACCTGTTGTAACAGAGTATACAGCGCCATTAACCTTAACAGTACTGTTTGTCTTGTTGCCATCATTAACCACAAGCACAAGGTTACCATCTGATGGAGCATCAAACATAATAGTTGTACTTGACTGGAACTTGATAGCTTTTGTAAGCTCCATACCATCATAAGTCAGCGGATTCTTAGATGCGTCATTCCATTCATCAGGAGTAGCGCCTGCCTTTGTAACCTCAAAGAAATTGTCAGTATTTGTTCCGTCTGTATGGTTCCATGTAAATGTATCACCCATAGCTCTCAGTACAACCTGAGCAGATGCTGTGCCTGTTTTGGAGGCTGTAAGAGTTTCAGGTGTAATGCTATCAACAACCCAGCCCTTGCAGCTTACTGAAACAGCCAGTGGAGAGTTTACCTCAATTGTACCTGTAAAAGTACCGTTATCTGTATATGTAAGCTTTGTTGTACCAACAAATACAGACGCTGATGAAGGGTCAAGAGTTTTTGTTTCATCTGCCGCAGCTGCAAGAGTAACGGAAACCGCACCCTGTACCTTGTCGAGATGAATTTCAGTTGCCTCATCGGTTGTCTTTACGGCAATTGTCTGAGCTGAAGAAGGTGCGATATAATCACCTGTGTTTGTAATATTTACAGCATAATTGCCAATTGCAAGCTGATTTTCAGACTTATATGTACCGTCATTCTGGTCTGCAAGTACAGTACCGTCTGTAAGGGTAACAGTTGCGCCCTTAACAGGTGTATTGTCAGCGCCGCCTACAAGCTTTACAACAGCATAGCCGTCATAGTCAACCTTAAGGTCAACTGTTGCAGTAAACATATCACCGTCATTTTCAAGTACGTTTGATACAATAACCTCGTTTGAGTAACCCTCCTTGGATACTGTAATAGAATATTCAGCACCAAGTGAAGCTGTTGCAGTGTAAGTACCGTCGCCATTATTTCTGAAGCTGAGGCCGTTAGCCTTTACAGCTGCATCAGTAATAGGAGTTGTACCACTCTTAACTGTAATTATAATTTCACCTGATTCGGTTTCAGGGAAAGCCTTAAGTGTACCTGCATAGGTCTGAACAAACTCAGGAACCTCTGCTGCAGGAGTTACAATATAATTGTTCTTGTAGAAATATGTTGGGTTAAGGTCAAAGTTATCAATGCTTGTACCGTCAGGGAAGCTGTAACTGCTGCCTGTAAGCACTGCCTCATCAAGTGAGGAAACCTCTGTTCTTGTACCCTTAAGTTCAAACTTGCCGCTGCCTGTCATAATCTCGTTATATGACTTTGCAATACAGGTTGCGTTTCTTGACTTGTGGTTACTCTTACAGTTATCGTAATAGTTTTCTTCAAGAAGAACGCAGTTCTTACCTCTTAAGTCAACAGATGTGCTTGTTGCACCCTGGAAATATGTGCTGTAAATGTGCATATTTCCGTTTGCTGCAAGAGGCTGTCTTGAGCCTACATTCTGATACCAGTTGTGGTGGAGAGAAATGTAGAACTGGTCATCACTTGTACCACTGCCGACAAGGTTTGTTTTATGGCAGTCAACATACTTGTTGTATGCCATTGTGTAATACTTGCCTCTCTTGAAATCGCAGGAGCCGTCGCCCTCACCCTTATCACTTTCGGCAGGGTTTGCACAATAGCCTGGATAGAATACATTGTTATGTACCCATACTCTTTCAATTGGCACATCAATACCGTCATCACCCTGGAAACCAAGACCATCCTCTGAATATTTATCAAAGGTAAGGTTTCTTACCTCGAAGTTTTTACCTGCGTCTGTAGGACAGGTTGATGTCTGTGAGAATGTAAAGCCCCAGCCCTCAATAGTTGCATCGTCACCGATACCCTCAAGGGTAATGTTTTTACCATACTTGGTAATTGCAAGGTTACCGTTGTCACCCTTGGAGCCGCCAAGCTGTACAGTCTTTGTGTTGTAAGGAGTAAGGTTCTGAGGTACGTTAACCTTACCTATAAATCTGAAAACAAGAGGATGTGCATCTGTACCAACAACCTCATAAACAAACTTGTGGTTGTTGTTAAGGATATTACCAATACCTGCTGTATCTCTTGTCCATGTTTCACCTGTGGTTGAGGAAGCATAAGCAACAGGTGCGTGACCCTCATAACCCGGGATTTCAACAGTGTCCTTATTTTCGTCAGTTACATAAACTACAATTGCATTTGACTTAAGTGTACCGTCATCATTGTATGCACCAACACCCTCGGTATTGTTAAAGTGAGCATAACCTGAACGGTCATAAGCATAAACCTTAATACCCTTTTTGGTATGTACGCTGCCGTCTGAGGCAGTAATTTCAATATCGTATCTGCCTTCCTTAAGACCAGGAATATCAACACGGCCATAGCCTGCTGTTGATGCAGGTCTTACAAGGTATGTAAGGTCATCGCCCTGAAGGTATGTATAAGCAGAGTCGCTGCTGAGCTTATAGCCTACCTTTACAGCTTCGCTGTCAGGATTTGTGTCCGCCCACTCAGCATAGAGTGTTTCATACCAGCCTGATGCGATTGATGGCGCAGCCAGAACAGTTGTAGTGTTCGCAATCATTACACTTGACATTACCATTACGGATGCAAGTGCAGATGCAAGCAATCTTCTAAAATGCTTCATTAGTTTAAAACCCCCTTAAAAGTTTTAGTCGTTAGTTTGGAAACACCCCTTATTACGAGCCGTTTCCTACTTATATTAATAGGGGAGAGCTGAGGCTTAGCAGCTCTCCCATTTAATAACAGTTTTATTTATTCTGTAAATACTCGTCAATAGCTGCTGCAGCCTTTTTACCTGCACCCATAGCAAGTATAACAGTAGCTGCGCCTGTTACGGCATCACCGCCTGCGTAAACAGCCTCTCTTGTTGTAAGACCTGTTTCCTCTTCAGCGATAATACAGCGGCGCTTGTTAATTTCAAGACCGGGTGTATTGGAGCTGATAAGTGGGTTAGGTGATGTACCAAGGCTCATGATTACGGTATCAACGTCCATGGTAAACTCGCTGCCCTCTATAACAACAGGACTTCTTCTGCCGCTCTCGTCAGGCTCGCCAAGCTCCATTTTAACGCACTTCATACCACATACCCAGCCGTTTTCATCAACAAGAATTTCGGTAGGATTGGTGAGAATATCAAATATGATACCCTCCTCCTTAGCGTGGTGTACCTCCTCAACTCTTGCAGGGAGCTGCTCTAAAGCACGTCTGTAAACGATGTGGCTCTCGCTGCCAAGTCTTAAAGCTGTACGTGCTGCGTCCATTGCAACGTTGCCGCCGCCGATAACAGCAACCTTTTTGCCAATTTTAACAGGTGTATCGTATTCCTCATCAAAAGCCTTCATAAGGTTTACTCTTGTAAGGAACTCGTTAGCAGAAAGTACGCCGTTTGCGTTCTCACCCGGGATACCCATAAACTTAGGCAGACCTGCGCCTGAGCCGATAAATACAGCATCAAAGCCCTCGTCCTCAAAGAGCTGGTCAATGGTGATTGTTCTGCCGATAATTACGTTAGTTTCTATCTTAACACCAAGCTTTTTGATGTTTTCAACCTCTGCCTTAACAACCTTTTCCTTTGGCAGTCTGAATTCGGGGATACCGTATTCAAGCACGCCGCCCGCCTTATGCAGAGCCTCAAAGATTGTTACGTCATAGCCCTTCTTTGCCAAATCACCCGCACAGGTAAGACCTGCAGGGCCTGCACCGATAACGGCAACCTTTTTGCCGTTTGCAGGAGCTGCTGTTGCAGTTGTGATGTTATGCTCCCTTGCGTAGTCAGCAGTAAATCTTTCAAGCTTACCTATTGAAACAGGCTCGCCCTTGATACCAAGCACACACTTGCCCTCGCACTGGTTCTCCTGTGGACATACACGTCCGCATACAGCAGGCAGTGCGCTGTATTTTGCAATTTCAACCGCTGCGCCCTCAAAATCACCGCCTTTAATGTGAGAAATAAAGCCGGGGATATTTATACCAACAGGACAGCCTGCTACACAGTGAGGGTTTTTACAGTTAAGGCAGCGTGTAGCCTCCTCCTGCGCCTCTGCCTCATTGTAACCAAGACATACCTCGTCAAAATTAGTTGCTCTTACCTTTGGTTCCTGCTCACGTACAGGTACTCTATGCATTCTGTCAGCCATTATTTATCACCTCCGCAGCCGCAGCCACCATTTTTGTGGGTTGCGCCTTCCTCAAATTTAAGCTTTGCTCTGCCTTCCTCTGTCTTATACATTGCCTGGCGGCGCATAGCCTCATCATAATTAATTAAATGGCCGTCAAACTCGGGGCCGTCAACGCAGGCAAACTTAACCTCGTCGCCTACTGTAACACGACAGGCACCGCACATACCCGTACCGTCAACCATAATTGGGTTTACACTTACAATAGTAGGTATTTCAAGCTTCTTTGTAAGCATTGCAGTAAACTTCATCATAATCATAGGGCCGATAACAACAGCGTGGTTGTACTTTTTGCCCTGCTTTTCAACCAAATCGGAGAGAAGGTCGGTAACACGTCCGTTAAAGCCGTATGAGCCGTCATCAGTACCAACGTAAAGGTTTGTGGCAACCTTGCCCATCTCCTCCTCAAAGATAATTAAATCCTTGCTTCTTGCACCGATAATTACATCACAGTCAATGCCTTTTTCGTGCAGATACTTAACCTGTGGATAAACAGGAGCAGCACCAACACCGCCTGCAACAAAAATAATATTCTTTGCCTTCAGCTCGTCCTCGCTCATTTCGCAAAGGTCTGATGGTCTGCCTAAAGGGCCTACAAAGTCAGAAATGCACTCGCCCTCGTTGTAGCCCATAAGCTCCAGTGTGGACTTGCCAACAGGCTGTACAACAATGGTAACTGTACCTCTCTCGGTATCATAATCAGCTACCGTAAGAGGGATACGCTCGCCCTTTTCTGTTGTCTTGACAATTACAAACTGTCCGGGTAATGCTGACTTTGCAACCCTTGGTGCTTCGATTTCCATAAGATATATGGTATCGGTCAGCATTTTCTTTTTTACGATTTTATACATCGTTAATCCTCCTTTATTTTACAGGAACAAAACCAGACAAAATTTATGCCCCTATAATTCATTATGCGGGGCTATTTTTCCGCATAATATGCCTATGTTAAATAGTATACAACATTTTTTTCGGATTTTGAATAGTTTTTTTGAAAAAATTTATGCAAAACCATTTATTTTTATTACTTTTTACATTTTGCACAAAAAACACCCTTGTTTATTTTGCACCTTGCTTTTATTTTGACATTGATATATAATGTTTAGATTAGACTATTACGGGAGTGATTTTTTTATGACGGAACTGTTGGTTAAGCTGTTTGTAAAAAACAGTGATGATATACTTGATGTGCGTGTGAGGGAGAGCTACGGCACACTTAGCGGAACGGTAGGCATAGTATGCAATATACTGCTTTGTATAATTAAGTTTTTTGCAGGTATGATAACAGGAGCAATTTCCATTACCGCAGACGCCTTCAACAACCTTTCGGACGCAGGCTCGTCCATTGTTACGCTTATAGGCTTTCGCCTTGCAAGCCGCCCTGCCGACAGTGAGCATCCCTACGGTCATGGCAGGTATGAATACATAACAGGGCTTGTAATTGCGGCTGTAATTTTAGTAATGGGCGTGGAGCTTTTAAAGTCATCGGTAGATAAAATACTGCACCCCGAGGCTATTGATTTTTCGGTGGTGTCGATTGTAATTCTTCTTATTTCAATAGGTATAAAGCTGTGGATGTGTCTTTTTAACAAAAAGCTCGGCAAAAGGCTTGACGCCTCTGCAATGCTTGCAACCGCAGCAGACAGCCTTAACGACTGTATTGCAACCACACTCGTACTTGTGTCACTTTTAATAGGACACTTTGCAAATATCAATATAGACGGCTATGCAGGCGTATTTGTTGCAGGCTTTGTACTCTGGGCAGGCTGGAACACCGCTAAGGACACAATTGAGCCGCTTTTAGGTCAGGCGCCCGACCCCGTTTTTGTTAAAAATATTGAAAACGCAATTCTGGCACATCAGGAGATTATCGGCATACACGATATGCACGTACACGACTACGGCCCCGGCAGAGTCTTTGTATCACTCCATGCGGAAATACCCTGCGATATGGACGTTATGAAGGCTCATGATGTAATTGACGATGCCGAAAACGAGATTAAAGAGCAGTTTAAGTGCGAAATAAGCATACATATGGACCCCGTTGCCGTAAACGATGAAAAGACAAACTCACTTAAGGCAATGGTTAAGGAGATTATTGCAGGGCTTGATGAAAGACTTACCATACACGATTTCAGAATTACGGACGGCCCTCTGCGCACCAACCTTATTTTTGATACGGTTGTACCCTTTGACTTTAAAATGACCGACAGCGAGGTTGTACGCTATATTACAGACAAGATAAAGGAAAGAGATAAAAGATTTTATGCCGTTATCAATGTTGATAAGGCGGTAATTTAAGACTTTTTGCGGACGTATCACAAAACGGTGCGTCCGCATAAAAAAAGTGCTTTACAAATTTTACAAAGTGTGATATTATAAATTTTAATTAGAGCATTTATAACTAAAGCCTATGATTAAGAGTAGTAACACAGGGAAATGTGTTCAGAGAGTCTGCGGTTGGTGCAAGCAGGCGGCATACCCTATGCGAATGGACTTATGAGGTTTCGGGTGAACGGCAGCTATTAGCCCGCAACGTGTTCCGCACGTTACAGCGGAGGGATATTATCTGTATCCTTGAGTGGCAGCTTTATCTCAAGTGAGGTAAAGTTTTTTTATTTTAAAAATATATTTAAGGCGCAGGCATACACAGGTATGACTGGTCATAGGAGATTAGACGAGATGAGAAGATTGGTTTTTAATTGCTGCTCCCTTGTAAAGGGTGTGGGTGTCCGATGGCGTTCTTCGTTTGCGTTGTATCCACACTTGTTGTAAGGGAGTTTTATTATGGAAAATTACACTATACTTGAAAAAATTGTTGAAAAAAAGAAGGCAAGGCTTGCTGCACGCAGCTACAAGCCCGACATCAGCAGGCTTTATAAGCTGCTTGAAAACGATAACAGGGCAAGCTTTTACGAGGCGATAAAAAAGCCGGGGCTTTCAATTATAGGTGAAATCAAAAAGGCATCACCCTCCAGAGGTCTTATAAAGCCAGACTTTGACCCTGTAAGCCTTGCAAGGGAGTATGAGCCATGTGTTGAAGCAATATCCGTACTGACGGAGGAGGACTTTTTCCTCGGCAGCGGAGAATATCTCAGACAGGTACACAACACCGTACCGCTGCCGCTTATACGCAAGGACTTTGTTATAAGCCATAACCAGATTTTGGAGGCAGCAGAGCTTGGCGCCTCGGCAATACTGCTTATTGCAGCCCTGCTGAAAGAGCCAAGGGTTATAGGAGAGTTTCTTGACCTGGCGCACAGCGTAGGCATTGACTGCCTTGTTGAGGTACACAACGAGGAGGAGCTTAACGCCGCACTTGAAAGCGGCGCACGTATTATAGGTGTAAATAACCGCAACCTGCACGACTTTACAGAGGATATTTACACAACGGTACGTCTGAAAGAGCTTATCCCCTCTGACAGGCTGGTGGTTGGCGAAAGCTCCATACACACCGCAGAGGACATAAAAATACTGGCAAAGGCAGGGGTTGACGGTGTGCTTGTGGGCGAGAGCTTTATGCGCAGCGGCAGCATAGCCGAAAAAGCAAAGGAGTTCAGAGATGCCTATGACGCCTGCAATTAAAATTTGCGGCATAAGACGTGCCGCAGATGTTGAGGAAATAAACAAATATCCCGAAATAAAGTATGCAGGCTTTGTGTTTTTCAAAAAAAGCAAACGCTGCCTTACAAAGGAGCAGGCAAAGGAGCTTGTAGCACTTTTAAGGGAGGATATAAAAGCCGTAGGTGTATTTGCACAGAACAGCATTGAGGAAATAAAGGAGATTGCCGACTTTGCGCACCTTGATATACTGCAGCTCCACTCTGACGAGGATATGGACTTTTGCAGGGCACTGGACGGCTACCGCCTGTGGCGTGCTGTCAGAATGAGAGACAGCAGCTCACTTGCGCAAGCAGAAAAGCTGCCTGTTGAGGGCTTTGTGCTGGACGGCTACACACCCGAATATGGCGGCTGCGGCAAGGTGTTTGACTGGCAGCTTGCAGGGGACTTTGCAAAAAACCACTTTGTAATGGCGGCAGGCGGCATAAACGCCTCAAACATTGCAAAGGCTTATGAAATTATAAGACCCTACGGAATAGATTTAAGCTCCGCTGTTGAAACGGACGGTTTTAAGGACGGAGAAAAGATAAAAGAGCTAATAGAGGTTGTAAGAAAGGAAGTATACTGAAATGAAACTGGAAAAAGACTTTGGTATTTACGGCGGTCAGTTTGTACCCGAAACACTTATGAACGTGCTGAAAGTGCTTGAAAAGGAGTATGAAAGCTACTGCTCAAGTGAGGAGTTTAAGGCAGAGTATCTGCGTTATATGAAAGAATACGTTGGCAGACCATCACTGCTTTACTATGCAGAGGCACTTACCAAGGAGCTTGGCGGCCCTAAGATTTATTTAAAGCGTGAGGACTTAAACCACACAGGCGCACACAAAATCAACAATGCAATAGGTCAGGCACTGCTTGCAAAGCACATGGGCAAAACAAAGGTAATTGCCGAAACGGGCGCAGGTCAGCATGGTGTTGCAACTGCTACGGTTGCCGCACTCTTTGGCATGGAGTGCGAGGTTTACATGGGCGTTGAGGATATTGAAAGACAAAAGCTCAATGTTTTCCGCATGGAGCTTTTAGGTGCTAAGGTTATACCTGTTTCCACAGGTACGGGCACATTAAAGGACGCCGTAAACGAGGCTATAAGAACATGGGTTGCAAGAGCAGAGGATACATTTTATATTATCGGCTCTGCCGTAGGCCCTCACCCATACCCAACAATGGTAAGAGATTTTCAGAAGATTATCGGCGAGGAAACCAAAAAGCAGATTATGGAGCTTGAGGGCAGACTGCCTGACAAGGTGCTTGCCTGTGTAGGCGGCGGCAGCAATGCAATAGGTATGTTTTACCCATTTGTGGAGGATAAGGACGTTAAGCTTGTAGGCGTTGAGGCAGGCGGCAAGGGTATTGAAACAGGCGAGCACGCAGCCACCTTTGCAGGCGGACGCACAGGTATTCTCCATGGTATGAAGACTATTCTCCAGCAGAATGAGGACGGACTTGTTAAGCCAGTATACTCCATTTCCGCAGGTCTTGACTATCCTGGTGTAGGCCCAGAGCACGCATATCTGCACGACACAGGCAGGGTTGAGTACACCTCAATTACAGACGATGAGGCTATCGAGGCATTTAAGCTGCTTTGCAGAACAGAGGGCATTATGCCCGCAATTGAAAGCTCCCATGCGCTTGCACAGGCTGTCAAGGAGGCTAAGGGCATGACAAGCGACCAGATTATGGTTGTAAACCTCTCGGGCAGGGGAGATAAGGACGTACAGACAGTTGCTAAATACTTGGGTAAGGAGATTGACTGACATGAACAGAATTGAAGCTAAATTTACCGATATAAAAAACAATAACAAAAAGGCACTTATACCTTATATATGTGCAGGCGACCCTACGCTTGACATGACAAAGGAGCTTGTTTATATGCTTGAACGCTCTGGCGCAGATGTAATTGAGCTGGGTATTCCCTACTCCGACCCTCTTGCAGACGGCCCTGTTATACAGGCAGCGTCGCTGCGCTCACTTGGGGACGGCTTTACAATAGACAGATTTTTTGAAACCGTTGCCGATATAAGAAAAAACAGCGAAATACCGCTTGTATGTATGGTATATTTCAGCTCAATTGTGGGCTACGGCTGTGAAAAATTTGTCAACAACTGCGAAAAGGCAGGCATTGACGGACTTATTGTACCCGACCTGCCTTATGAGGAATATAACGAGTTTAAGCCGCTTGTTGACAAAACCGACATTTGCCTTATTCCGCTTGTTGCAATCACCTCCGGCGAGAGAATTAAAATGCTTACCGAGGGCAGCAGGGGCTTTGTTTACTGTGTATCCTCACTTGGCGTTACAGGCGAGAGAGCAAGCTTTGATGCAAGGGTTGACGAGTTTATAAAGTCTGTTAAGGCTGCAACTGACACACCTGTCTGCATTGGCTTTGGCATTTCCAGACGTGAGGACGTTGAAAGGTTTGAAAAAATTGCCGACGGCGCAATTGTAGGCTCTGCCATTGTAAGAAAGATTAACGAAAACCTTGATGACCTTGACAAGGTAAGCAGCTTTGTTAAGGAGCTTAAAGGAATATAATAGCGTTTAATAATAAATCTGCACAAAAAGGAGCTGTATTTTTACTGAAATATAGCGCCTTTTTATTTACTTTTCACAAATATAATAAAAATCCTATGATAGGTATTGCTTTTATGTTATATATATGTTATTATATTAACAAGCAAAGGGGAAAGCCCCTTAGCTGAACTAAGTCTCTTGGACCGGGGGGAAATCGCAGACTTGGTTTCCTTGGTATTCGGTTTTTAACTGCTATACTATTTTCTCTTTTGGAAACGTGCCACAGGGAGAGGTGCGTTTCTTTTTTTGTCTTTTTTCGGTTTGCATTGTAAAACCGACAGTGCTATAATTATTGCAATAAATGTTTTGCAGGGTGATGAAATGGATAAATTTACAATTTTAAGGGATGTTTTCGGTCATACCGCTTTCCGAGAGGGACAGGAAACTATAATTGATGAAATACTGGCAGGGCATGATGTAATGGGCATTATGCCGACAGGAGCAGGCAAGTCCATCTGCTATCAGCTGCCCGCCCTTATGCTTGGCGGCATAACCGTTGTGGTATCACCGCTTATTTCGCTTATGAAGGACCAGGTGGCAGCGCTTGTGCAGGCTGGCGTCAAGGCGGCTTATATTAACAGCTCACTTACACCGCCGCAGTATGCCGAGGTTTTCAGACGTGCATACAGCGGTATGTACAAAATTATATACGTTGCGCCCGAAAGGCTTTTGACAGGCGAGTTTATGCAGTTTTCGGAGCAGATGAAAATATCAATGGTTACAGTTGATGAGGCACACTGCGTATCCCAGTGGGGGCAGGATTTCCGCCCAAGCTATCTGAAAATTGCAGAGTACATAAGCTCCCTTTCCTACCGCCCCATAGTTGCCGCATTTACGGCAACCGCAACAAAGGAGGTCAAGGCGGATATAATAAGGCTGCTTCAGCTTGAAAATCCGTTTACCATTACAACGGGCTTTGACAGGAAAAACCTCTATTTTTCGGTAGTAAAGCCAAACGATAAATACACCGAGCTTAAAACCATAATTGAAAACAACAGGGATAAATGCGGCATTGTGTACTGCCTTGCACGCAAAACCGTTGAGGAGGTATGCGAAAGGCTCAATGCCGACGGCTACAGTGCAACACGCTATCATGCAGGGCTTGATGAAAAGGAAAGGCACAAAAACCAGGACGATTTTATTTTTGACAGATGCAGCATTATGGTTGCCACAAATGCCTTTGGCATGGGTATAGACAAGTCCGACGTTGCCTATGTTGTACACTACAATATGCCAAAAAACCTTGAAAGCTACTATCAGGAGGCAGGCAGGGCAGGACGTGACGGCAGCGAGGCACAGTGTATATTGCTGTACAGCGGACAGGACGTGCGTGTAAACAAATTTCTTATAGAAAACGGCGAGGATAACGCAGAAATGACCGATGAAATGCGCAGTGCCGTACGCCAAAAGGATTTGGAGCGTTTAAGGGATATGACCTACTACTGCACCACCACAAAATGTCTGCGTGAATATATGCTTAAATACTTTGGCGAGAGCAGCAGCTCCTTCTGCGGCAACTGCTCAAACTGCGGCGGCGAGTTTGACGAGGTTGACGCAACAGCAGAGGCACACAAAATTATTGACTGCATCACCTGTCTTGACGGCAGAGGACTGCGCTTTGGCAAAACCATGATATTTGATATTCTGCGTGGTACGCCAAACGACCGTATTGCACGTATGCACCTTAGCTCACTTGCGGCATACGGCAGTGCCGAAACAGCGTCCCTGCAGCTTTTGCGCACCGTTGCCGAGTACCTTATAGACAACGGCTATTTAAGGGTCAATGCGGAATATTCCACCCTGTCGGTATGTGACAGGGCAGAGGCTATAACCTCAGGCAAAGACAGCGTAAATGTTAAGCTGCCCAAAAAGCAGGAGCAGAGGGAATACAGGCGCAAAGCCGATAACATCGACCAGGAGCTTTTCGAGGAGCTTAAGGCACTGCGCCTTAAACTGGCAAAAAGGGTACATATCCCTGCCTACGTTGTATTTACAGATGTTACCCTGAAGGATATGTGCTATAAACTGCCTACCGATTATAACGAGCTGCTGCATGTATCGGGTGTTGGCGCAGTAAAGGCAAAAAAATATG
>CABUWB010000018.1 GCA_902495025.1 uncultured Eubacteriales bacterium | reverse complement strand
CCGCCATGTATTGCCAGTCCGTTTTCGACCCTTGCTGCAGGGCACAGCTTTTTAATATCGCTTACACTGCTGCCCATGCCGCTGCCCTCATGCGTACAGAATGGCTTAATTGTTTTTCCACTGAAATCAAAATGCTCCAGAAAGGTAAACACCGCCATTGGCATTGTACTCCAGTAGTTGGGAAAGCCAAGATAAATTACATCATATCCGTCAAGGCTTTCGGGGTAGCTTTTCAGCTCGGGACGGGCATTTCTTTGCTGGTCAGCCTGTGCCTGTGAGATACATTCATTGTAGCTTTTTGAATAGGGCTGCACCTGTTCAAGCTTAAACAAATCCGCACCTGTCAACTCTGCGATAATACCTGCCGCAAGCTCCGTATTGCCTACCTTCAGCATTTTAATCATACCGTTTACATAGTTTTCGTCTGCTCTTGAATAAAAAGCAACCAGTTTATCAGACACTTAAATCCCTCCGTTCTTATTTATATTTACAGTATAACACGCATTACATTGACAATGAATTTCCGATATGTTATCATTGTATCAACCTTTAGTTTATACCAATTTTGGAGGTACAGCATGTATAATCCCACCCTTGACACATTTATTGCTGTTGCCGACTGTGGCAGCCTTACAAAAGCGGCGGAACGTCTGTATATTTCACCTACCGCCGTTATGAAACAGATGAACACCCTTGAGGGACACCTAAATTTAAAGCTGATAGAAAGAACGCCCTCGGGTGTACGCTTAACGCCTGCCGGCGAGGTCATATACAGGGACGCAAAATTTATGATAGATTACTCAAAAAAATCCATTGCAGGCGCACTTGCAGCCGCCCACACCTACGACACCACCTTCTGCGTGGGTACGTCCCTGCTTAACCCTGCAAAGCCGTTTATGGATTTGTGGTATAGTGTAAATAAGGATTTTCCCGACTATAAGCTGCACCTTGTCCCTTTTGAGGATAACCACGAGGGCATATTATCCGAAATTGAAAAACTGGGAGAAAAATTTGATTTTCTTATAGGCGTATGCGATTCAAGACAATGGCTTTCACGCTGTAATTTTCTGCCTTTGGGCAGGTATAAAAAAATGATTGCCGTATCAAGGGAACACCGCCTTGCATCAAAAATTTGCATAAATATAGAGGATTTGTACGATGAAACACTGATGATGGTTCAGCGTGGAGATTCGGGCACAAATGATTTTATACGCAATGATTTGGAGAAAAACCACCCTCAAATCCATATTGAGGATACTCCGCAGTTTTACGACCTTGCCGTCTTTAACCGCTGTGCTGAAACTGGAAATGTGCTGCTTACCATTGAATGCTGGCAGGAGGTGCACCCGGGGCTTGTTTCCATTCCCGTCAACTGGGATTACAGTATTCCCTACGGTCTGCTTTACAGCCTTAATGCACCCGATGATGTGCTGAAATTTGTTAAGGCGGCAGCAAGCATAATTTAAACCCGATAATATAAAACGGCTGCCACAAAATTGATATGGCAGCCATTTTTACTCCAATGGATTTTTAAACTTAAATACGATTTCAACTGACTTATTTTCCCCCTGCTCGGATATGTAAATTTTATTCACAAGATTAATCAGTATCTCTCGGTTAATCTCTTTAATGTCCTTATATCTCAGCAAATTATCTATCCATTGGTTATACTCCCTTAGCCTTGCCTCCTCATCAGCAAGCTTCCCCTCCAAGGTCTTAATCTGCTCACCAAGCCTTGTAAGCTCTGCTTTATTTTCAGTATCAAAGCTTTTAAAATCCTCTCTGCTTACTATACCGTCAGCAAGACAATCCAGCATATTTTTACGCTTATTTATACACTTTTCCTCTGTTTCCTTCAATCTTTTAAGACGAATGCTATGATTACTTTCAACTGCTTTAAGCGTGCTGCTTTTAATCAGCTCACAGGTTTTTTCATCAAGCATTGGCTCAATATTGCGTTTAATTTCGCCAAGCACTATTTCGTCCAGCTCACTCTCTTTTATTGAATGAATTGTGCACATTTCCTTACCGAGCCTTGAGTATGTACCGCATTTAAAGGTTATGTACCTGCTGCCGTCCTTTTTTGGCTTGCTTAAAAACTTATTCATGGCACGTCCGCACTCCTTGCAGAAAAACAACCCCGCATACTTTGAGTTATTTTCTGTCAGTGGTAAAACCCTCCGTTTAGTTTTAAGCATACTGCATACAATCTCAAAATCGGTATCACTTATAATTGCCTCATGTGTGCGGTTCACCCTCTGCCAATCACTCTGCGGCACAGCCACCTTTTTATGTATGTTATATGCCTTAATCTCTGACTTGTGCTGAACTGTATTGCCAACATACACCTCATTGCTCAAAATTTTGTGTATTGTTGAGTAGGTCCAGTATCCTGTTTCTGAAAGCCTATTTGCATTGACATAGTTCTGCCCCAACACCTTTCTCTTATATGCAGTAGGGTTTGGTATACCCTCACTGTTAAGCTGTTTGGCAATAGCAAGCTTGCCCATTCCACCAATATATAGACTAAAAATACGGCGAACCACCTCCGCCGCTTGCTCATCTATAACAAGTCTGTTTTTATTATCCATATCCTTTACATATCCGTAAGGAGCATGAGAGCCTATAAAGTCCCCCTTGGACATCTTAACTCGCTGTGCCGCACGTACCTTTTTAGAAATATCAGCACAGTAGTAGTCATTCAGCAAAAGCTTGACTGATGTACTTAATCCATCGCTCATCTCTGGTTTTATACTGTCGTAATTATCGGTTATTGCAATAAATCTTATATTACGCAGTATAAACTCTCGCTTAATAAGGTTGAGGGTTTCTATCTGCTCCCTGCCTATTCTGGATAAATCCTTTACAATAATAGCATTTATCTCACCGTTATTTACTCTCTCCATCATACGGGCGTAGGCAGCTCTGTCATAGGTCATACCCGAAATGCCATCATCGGCAAAAACCTCTATCAGCTCAAATTCGTCACTGTGCTGCTCTATGTAGCTTTCTATAATTAACCGCTGGTTTGCAATGCTTTCCGATTGCCTCCCCTGCTCATCACGTGATAATCTGCAATATGCAGCCGTCTTGTATTTTTCCATAACAAAACCACCCCCTTTCCCATATAATTTAGTTCCGCTTATCTGGCAGCCTTACACGATAACGCCTTAACTGCGTTTATCAGGCACTCAGTGAAATCTCTTGTACCATAGCTTGTAACTACGCCTATCTTAGGCTTACTCCTTGCTCTGCTTTCACTCATAGCTAAACACCCCCCTTAAAATAATATGCGGTTATAATCACTTTCAATTATGCTTTATTATAATAATAACAACGCTTTTTCACATCGTCCATAAGCTCCTTTGGCTTATCCTTCATTTGCAATCAATACTAATTAGTAGTCTATACAAAATCCAGCAAACACAAAAAAGACCGTAAAGTCTTTTAACAAGCACTTTGCGGTCAAACTTTCCCTCTGTCATTGGTTTTAATTTGTAAACTTCTCTTTTTACCAAAATTTTAGGCCTCCTATGATTTTATTTTACCATAGAAGGCCTAAATGTTAAATAACAATATTTACAGACTTTTCTTCAAAAGCCCCACCTCGTCAGCAATGAGGTACACATTCATTTTCAACTCGCTGTCTTGCTTTC
The DNA here is from genome assembly GCA_902495025.1 of uncultured Eubacteriales bacterium. Lineage (GTDB taxonomy): Bacteria > Bacillota > Clostridia > Lachnospirales > CAG-274 > CALWRD01. The sequence continues at coordinate 11,220 of CABUWB010000018.1, read as the reverse complement.
GCACAGTGGTATTAAGCTTTCGATTGTGTCAAACAGCATTACTTTCACTTCTGAATCCGTTGTAAGGGAAACCTCAATTTCGCCATTTGTAAGCGATTGTGAAGAAACTGTTTCAAAGGCTGAATTTGTAAGTCTGCCATCCTCATCATAAGATGCAACGCACATAACCACACTGCCCAGAGATTCTGGCAAGCTTAATTTTACATTAACCTTGTCCGCTGATTTTTCTGCAGAAATAATCACAGGAACATCAACGCCAACCGAAACTCTTACATCGTACTCGTATGTAAGTTCATAATATTCTGCAATAACTTTCACATCATATACACCAGCTGTAAGACCTTCGGCTATTAAAAGCTTCCTTTCATCTGCATCCCATGTAATCTTGTCTGAAGGTGAGTCTATGCTCCATACTGTTATAGAGTCACTGACATCAAATTCATCATAATATTCATTGCCTTCATCATCTACACACGAATATACTTGTACAACACTAAACTGTGAAGTGTATGCAGAGCCATAGTCCTCAGCAAGAGCAAAAGTAAGGTCACCTTTTAGTGAATAATTATAAATGTATATGGAGCCAGTACTTTCTCCCCCTGAATTTGTTGCCTTAACCCTGAAACGTGGATATACAAGACCAATTTCTTTTATATTAAAATCCATGCTTGTAACCTCCGCTGGCAAGTCTAACTCAGTATCATCATAAGACAATGTATATGACTGTATATCAAAACCATTATCCTCTGTCTGCCATTCTAAGTGAACATTATCTCCATTTACAACCGCTTTAATTTCAGGTGCAGATGGTTTTAACGGTAAAGTTGCATCAGGCGTAACCTCGAAATATGATGTTGTACGAAGTTTAAAGCCGATTTCATCTGTTCCCGATGTGGAAAGACCTACGATGATTGTTTTTCCATTTTCATAACCTGTTACCTCAGCTCCGCTGTGGCTTGACCACCACATCCATCCGTTGTCAACCTTGTATTCCAGGTATTCTCCGCTTTCAACATCACCAAATATCTGGAAACCGCCGTTTTTCGGTTCAACCCTTGCATTTTGTGGTCCAAGAGGTGCAAGTGAATCAGGCTTTCCTTGCTTTGATGCTGCCGGACCTGGTCCTTCAGCATCTACATAGCGTACATACAATGTATACCATGTGTCATTTTCAAGACCAGTGAATATGTGGCGCAGAGTTCCGTCAAACTTAACAGGCTCAGTGTCCTGCCACTCGCCATCATCAAGGCGAACCTGGTAACCTGTAACATTACTGTCATCAGGTGCTGGCATCCATTCTAACTCAAGCTGACTGTTTCCTTCTATTACACTGTTAATTGTCGGAGAATCAAGGCTTGATGGTGGAGTTGCTGTCAATGTGGCAGCTTCGCTGACACCAGCGGAATTTATAGCACACACCTTAAACACATATTCCTGATTTGTAACAAGCTCTTCAAATGTGTACTCAGTAGTGTTTGCATCCACATCTATCCATGTATCTCCGCCGTCTTTGGACACCTTATATGCCGTAATGTCTGCACCGCCAGTAAAGATAGGTTCCTCCCATGTGAGGGTTGCCTTTTTATATTCCATACTAGCCTTGAAATTAGACGGACTAAAAGCAACCGAGGTCTGCTTAGCTGATGGTGTTGCCGTAACTGATGCACTGTTATAACGGTTTGCATTTCTTGTGTATACTTCTACTAAGTATTCCTTGCCATTTTCCAATCCAGTGAATACACAGCGCAGCTCCTCACCATCATCAACAGTACCCATCTTTATATCATTGTTCTCATCTATGAGATACACATTGTACCACTTCATTGTAATTTCAGGAACATACTTATTTTCTCCCCAATATCCAGGGTCTTCCCAAGTAACTGCGATTGTTCCATCACAAACATAGGTCTGAAGATTCTTAGGAGGGTCAGGTTCGTTCTCCGCTTCTGACACTTCAAACTCAAACCATGTCGCTTCACTTTCACCTACGCTGGTAACTGCCTTCATACCTACTGTGTATTCTTCTCCCACAGTTAATGTTTCAGGAATAGTAAACGATGTGCTTGAACCAGACTGTATGGTGCTGTTAAGCGTAGACCATGTTTGTTCACCGTTTTCATCCACATAATTCTTATGTCCGAGAATTGTGTAGAGATAGTAAAGCATCTGTCCGCCACCGTCATCCTCTGGTGAAGAATAATAAATCACTACCGGATTAGGCTTGTAGCTGAGATTGCCAAAGTTATTAACAATAGGCGGCTGCGGAGTAGTAGGATTTGTAACAGTATATTTAAGGTCTACATAAGTTGCTGTCACACCGTTTGTAACCGTAAGCGTGCCTGTGTGTTCGCCTATGTCAAGTCCTTCTTTAGGTTTAATGCCAATTGTAGCAGTTGAATTAGTCAAATCCTTTGCATACAATAAATCTGACGAAAGCGGTGTTGATATTTCAAAATCGCTGTTTTCGTTCAGCTCGGCAGTTAAATTTTTTACCTGCTCGGTGTAAATATTACTTATCGAAATCGTCTGCTCTTCTGCAGCAGGTGTTCCTTTACTGTAATTATAACGCATAGAGCCGAAGTCGAGCTGCGCTGTATCTGCCTCTAACCAATGTGGCGCCTGATATTCCTCAACTGTTAAGGTAAATGGGTCAGAAAGCACACCACCAACATTTAAGCGCAATTCATAGTCACCCGGCTGAACATTTCCGTTTATTTTAATTCCAAATGCAAAGGGGTTACTCGTTGCAATACCACTATCACCAGTGTTGAGCGTCATTCCTGTAGGTGCCCCTTCAAGTGCTGTGTATGCCTCTCTGCTTACACCAGCTGCAGTGACAGTGAAGGATGCCTCATTTACAAATCCTTGCGTTTTAGGACCTACCTGCTCTATGGTTTGACTTGAAGGCGATACTTTAACAGATGTCGGTATAACGCCCTTAGGCTGAACAACGCCCGATGTTATATATGTAATTACTGGGAACTGCTGTTCATAGTTATCTTCAGTAAAATTATAAATATAGTGCAAAAGCCTCCAGTTAAAATATGCTTTATCCTCGCCGCTGCCACTGACATTCATTCCATCGCCCTGACCAAATACAGCTCCCTCAAAGCTTGTTCCAACGGCACTTGTCTTTATAGTACCAGCCTCATATTCTTTTCCAGTTATACCACCAATTATGGTTTGTGCTCCCGCATTCACCATGCCGAATACATCCTCTGCCTCTGCTTCAATTCCGCCACCGTACTTTGAAGTAACAGAAGTGCTGGTAGCTGTAGTCTGTGAAACCTCATTCGTTATATCAACACTCAGAGTACTGCAGCCCTCGTTTGATGGAAAGCCTGATATATTAGGGTGTACAATTGTGCTATTATAAAGCACTTCCGGACCAGATGGTGAATTATGGAGATAGGTTTCAGGTTTTCCCACTGTATGTGTAAAAACATCTGAAAGGTCTGGAAGCACCCCTTTAGCATAAGGAACAAAGTCTAAATAATCCTCATAGTTCAATGTAGCAACTCTTATTGCGTCTGAGCCACCTCTTGGCACAAATATAACATAAGGCGACTCTGCTGTGCCACCGCCATCACCGGGGTAATATGCCGTATAAGAATAAGCATCATAGCCTACCGTTGAAAGCACTACTGTGTCCTCTCCGCCACTTGCAGAAAAGCTTTGATTATATGAAACCTCCACAGTGTTTTCAATGGATTCTGTATCATTATATACCCTCTCCCATTCGTTTTCAAACACTGCAGATACACCTTTTGCACCTGCTTTAACCTCTGTAGAAATATACATTCCTGTAGAAACTGTAAAGGTCTCAGAGTTGCCAGTTGATGTAGTACTAGTCTTTCCGTATGTAGTCTGACTGTTCGTATACGCATCAGATGGCAGACTATCAAAGTAAGGCGGAGATGCAAGTGCTGCAATAATTACTGGGTCTGACCAGAAAAATACATGCTTGTTGTACATCAGGCGTATAGAATCGCTGTCTACATCAGGCATAGCAATTGAAGCATATTCCTGTTCATCACTGATTGTACTTACCGTATAACCATTTCCAGATTGATTTAAAAAATATGTTCTAAAGCCACTCTCTGCAGGAAGGGCACTATCTACATATACCTTAACAAGCGCAGCGTCTGTATATGTTGTTCCATTAAAGCTAACACTTGCCGTTCTTATATCCATAACCCTTAATTCATCGCCATATAAAACACACTCGTTACCTGCATAGCCCCAAGCGGTTGTTGAAAGAATATCGCCTATGTCGCCAGTAAACAATCCATTGTTCTGAATTTCATAGCGATATGTATCTCCGTCCGGATAGCGCACAAACGAATATAACCTGCGGTCTGCAACCAATGTTCCGGACGACACATAGTCTTTCTTATTATTTGAAAGACCATAGTCGCCTTTTAAAACACCAATTCTGACTGGAGCACAACCGTCAGCCCTTGTTCTGTAAACATAATCAAAGTCGCTTATTTCCGTATTAGTGGTAACATAACCATTGTGGTAGATACCTTTATGCAAAACCGTCGAGCCTGTAAATGTAAAACCGCTGTCTAATTTTTTATAATCAAAAGCAACAACGGCAAAACTTGGAGTAATCATACCCTCTTCTTTATGTGTAATATCTCCAACAAAACCGACATAATGGTTCCATGTTTGCTTCATAGAAAGAAAAATTGTCGGTTTACCAGAGTTGTCCACATCACATATAGCAACATCGAAGCCGGATATATCACCTGATGTTAAGCCTATTCTTAATTCTTTTTTAAGCGTACCAGGTAAAAAAGGTGTGAGCATTTTGCGTTTATTATAGGTTTCCTCAAAGGTCGGTGCACCACCCATATAACAAATCTCATGCAAATTGTCGGAATATTGGTCGTTGTACTGACATTTTGTTGTGGAAAGAGCAACAACTATATCGTCATATCCGTCGCCATCCACATCGCCGTCTGCAAGGGCTGCAGTAGTACCCGGTGCACCCAGATAAATGTCCGGATAATAACCTGTAGCCATAGTCACATACGTGTCATACGGTGCATCACACCACTCGGAAGCATCTTCCCAGCTGGTTTGTGTGATAGTTTCGCTGTCCAGATACCAAAGAAGAGCTACAGCACGATTATCAAACCCATAATCTCCACATTTTATAGAAAAAATACCACCAGTAGGTGTTGCTGTTACAATCTCGTCATATCCGTCGCCGTTTATATCAGCACAAACAACATCAATGCAGTTTGAAAAATCTAATATGTTCTCATAAAAATCAGTCGCTCCGCTATATAAAACAGCCATAGGCGAGAGAGTCGCTCCGCTTTTCGCCTCCGCCGTACATAGCAGAAGCAAGGAGTCTCCATCGGTTGTTTTTGCAGCCGTAACTGCCGCAATTTCAGCTCGTTTTCCATCGCCATTAAAATCGCCCTCGTACGAAGCAATTACTTTAAACTCGCTCTTGCTCGTACCAAATATTGCAGAAGACTCGGTTGCAATCGAATACGATGTATTATTCACCGTAAAAGGCGATTTAAGTTTAAAGGCATCTAAATCCCCCCATTCAAGTCCTTTATCAGCAGTATCTGCCTCTCCAAAAAGTTGTGTTGCATCATCTTGCAATGCAAGCGGCTCACGCACATCTGAAAGAATTGTGCCGTCTAAATACGGCAAATCATCTGCCTTAGCTTCGGCATCTACATCTTCAATACCTTTGAAAATATCAGTGAGAATATTAGGCTCGTTTGTAGACTGAGCTGCTGAAGCAGTAATTCCAAAAGATGGCGTAATCATTGACAAGATAAGTACAAATGATATAAGCTTTCTTTTCATAAAATAACACTCCCTTTGGTACAATAATAATAACAATTATACCAAAGGGAGTGTTTTACAAAAATTGGCCACTGGCCATTTTTTTTATTTTTATAGCTGCGCTCTCGATTTTACGCCTGTTTTGTCAAAAATATTGCTTATCGTCATTTTGACAGTAGATATGGAAATATAAAGCCTTGCGGCAATCTGCTTGTTTGTAAGTCCCTGACGTATCAGCTCGGCTACTTCACGCTCACGCAGGGTAAGCGGCGGTTTGTCTGTTCCCATTTTTGCAAGTGCTCTCTCAAAATTAACGCCAAGGTGGCGTATTTCATCGCTGTACTCGCCTTTCAAAATGGGTTTTATGTATGAATAATTTTGTGCAAACGGCATAAATATTTTGTCCGGCATTGCAGCAGAAAGTGCCGTATCAAGCGCTGTTTCAGCACTTGCCCTGTCACCTCGTGCAAGATAAGCACAAGAAGCAAAAATGTTAAAATATATCTGCGGCAAAACTGTCGGAAACACCGACGCAACTGTACACGCAAACGGACAGAATGCAAGCAGCTTTGAATATTCACCTCGCTCAAGCAAAACCTTTGCATATACTATGTGTGCAAAAGGAATTGTCATTGGGGCAATTCTGTTATCTCCAATGTCGCCGCCAGCCAGCCATTCGTCCACCTTATCCGGACGGTGTGAAAACGCATATATATATCCCAAAAACATGCTTTGCGTATATCTGCACATATCCTCCGTATTCGACACCGCACTCTCCGACATGGCAACAAGGACTTCAAAAAGCTTGTTTTCATCGCCTTTTTGCAATGCTGTGTTTGCAAGAACAAACAGTCCGCACTGATATATATTTGCCTGGTTCTTATTTTGTGCTTCAAACATTGCCCTGTGTGCCAGTGTTTCGGCATTTTCACTGTTTCCACGCAAAAATTCCGCCTCTGCACGCATTGCATACTCCGAGCCGTTGCCATGGCCGCCCGTAAGGCGGTAGTAATACGGCATACACTCGTCCATAAGTTCCAGCTCTCTTTTAAGTGCACCCACCTTTGAGTGATAAAGACACATAACCGACGGTGAGCCAAAGCTCCATGTGCTGCGCATATTTATAAGGCTTGCTCTCTTTCCAAGAAGCTCATACGCCTTGCGGTGATGATAACTCATTTGGGCAATATCATTGTATTTTGTAAAAGAAATCAAAAGTTCCGTTTCGCCCAAAATGGCGTTTTTCTTCTCACTCGGCAGGTTAGACTGCTGTGCAAGCTCAAGAATTTCGCCTATCGTTTCGCCAAGCTTTTCGTTCTCTCCAACAAAAAATAAAATAAACGCAAGCGGAACCATATTTTCAAGATATCGAAGCTTAACCTCGTACGGTGTTTTGTCCAATATATCAAAAATCATTATGCGTGTATTTTCGTCCTCAATGTCGGCAAGCTCATAGCTTGTGTGAGGTATATTAAATATTTTTTCGTATGCACCAGCCTTGTAATACAGCATAATTGACTTATTTTTTTTGCCGTTTTCTGCCTCCCACTGGGCGCCTTTTTCGTAAATTGCGTTTTTCTTAGCGTCTGTAAGTTTGGCAAAAACCGTACCCAGATACTCATACAGCAGATTGTGAAAGTAATACTCCTGCCTTTTGCCATCATAGTGAATAAAGCCTCCTTCGGATAAGTGCGCACTTACAAAGTCAGCATCTTTTCCGCTCACAAATGCAGCCATGCTTTGCGTAAAACTTTCAAATGGCGAAAGAGATACATAAAATCTGCGCTCGTCATCACTAAGTCTGTCAAAAAACGCTTTTTCGATGAGGGTGCTAAGTATTCCCTTTTCAAATCTTTGATTTTTTGCATAAAACAAAAGCTGCAGATAAATGGCAAAAATCCACCCGTCCGTTATCTTCATAAGCTCTGAAATCTCAGCGTACGTAAGCACAATTCCCGCAGCGAAAAAATATTTCCGGCAGTCCTCGCAAGTAAAGGAAAAATCCTTTGTGCCTATACAATACACATTTCCTCCGCCCTGAAAGCGAAAGCTGTTTTTTGCACTTGCCGACTGAACCGACGCCACAATGTGCAGCTTTTTTGTGCTGTGAAATGACAATGCCGTAAGAAAAGCTTTCATGCCCTTGCAAGAGCCACTTAAATTATCAAGCACAATATATGTTTCGTCTGCACATTCCAAATCGCTCATTATTTCACGAATGTCTGCCATATTTTCGCTGCACGGTGTTCCGCAATTCCTTAGTGCCTCTGCACTCAAAACATCAAAGCTTTCAAAAAATGTGCACAGCCACCGCCAATACTCATCTGCACCGCCCGCAAAAAACGTGCGTTTCATTACGCATACATCGTCGAAATATTCTTGTGAAAAAAAATTAAGCAGTGCTGTGGTTTTTCCAAAACCCGACGGCGCTTCAAGCACTGTCAGCGGATATTTTTTTATATTTTCGAGGTCATCTGCAAGCCTTTCGGAAAAGTACAATGCCTGCAAATTTAATTTGCCTGTCATTTGAATCTACCTCCGATAGAAGTATGGTTTCCTATAGTTTTCATAATTCACTTTACACTACCATGCAACGGTATTTAATTTATATATTACAAGAAGCTTTATCTTCTTGTTGCTGTGTCGCTTTGCTCCACAGCACCCTGCTTTGCAGGGCAATATAACTACCTCCACTCGCTTTGCTTCGTGTCGGTAACTTATGCTCGCGTCCAAATAAAACAAGTTTTATTTGTCCTGCTTCACATAAGTTATATTATGTCGTCATTAAAACGTATGTGTTTATTATACCACATTTTTGTCGATTAGCAAATGTTTGAAGCATAAAATTAGATATTTGCCTTTGTAACAACAAAAAAACGGCGTAAAAACAAAATTTACACCAAAGCCTACGGAATTTTCAACATTTTAAAACTAAATTTTGCATAAAAAAACGGAGTTCTGACATAGATATCCTTATCTATCCCAAAACTCCGCTATTTTGAATTAATTTACTTCACTCTGTTTTAATATTGCTATAGCATCAGTTATATCAACAATATTATTTCCATCAACATCTGCCGCAACAATCTGTTGTCCCTTAAGGCTTACTACGTCACCAATGTACTTAAGCACCAGTGCTGCATCACCCTTGTCAATATTTCCATCACCGTTTACATCACATGCAGTGTAGGTTTTGCCATCATAAAAGGCTATAATCATACTACCAGGTACATCAACGCTTTCGCCGCCTACCCTGACAATATACACCTTGTTTTCGCCGTCTGTCCAGCTTGCAGGCTTGAACTCAAAGGCAAAGCTGCCATCTGTCATAACAGGAGTTATCTGATTGATATACATAAGGCTGTTTACATAAGTTTCGTCCTTATACTCACAGGATAAAACGGCAATTTTCTTGGTTTGACCAGTACCTGTAACCTTGCACTCAACCTGTATATCACCGGCTTCATTCTGCTTTGCACTGTCAATTGTAATTGTATTTGCAAAGGCATTTACACAGGAGCCAGCAAAAATTGCACCTAAAAGAACACAACCAAAAATCAGTTTTTTCATTAACAAACACCACCTTTTTAGGTAGCCCGCCACGTTAACGGCAGGCTGAAAATATTAATTTGCCATATCGTAAATATATTCATTTACAGATTTTGTTGACATAAGCTGTGAGTTGAATGTTGGTGTAACTTCCAAATTCGCACCAAGCAATACAACTAAAATCATTAAAATTATACCATATTTATTTTTTTTGTCAAGGCATCATTTTATAACAACAGAAAAACGGCGTGATGTTAAAGTGTCAATGGTATACCATTTTGCCAAAATATATAACCTTTTAACAAACTCCATTTTTCCTCTTAGTGGAGTGAAAATATTACCAATATGTAAATAATTTATTTTGTTACATGGTAATAATATATAATCATTAATTTTAAGGATACTTATTCACCTTGAAATAATTTACCACTTTTAGGCAGTGCCGAATTAACATACGTTATACTTCAAATGAAATTAAAATTACCATAATATTGTAAGCTAAACGATTTTGTTATATAATAAACCCAACTGGCAACGCTTTAGCATTTAATTTGAAAATCAGTTACAACAGCAAATTTTTACTGCTATTATTTACATAAAAATTGCACAGTATTTGTATATTGTTTTACAATACAATTTACAGCAGAGGGAGATGCAACAATGGCATATAATGAGCTTATAAAAAACTTTGAGCGCATACGTGAATACATGCGTGAGTTTTACGTATACGGCTTTAAAAGCCGCTATGAGTATGACAGAAAAAGCGCACGCTCCTACGATGATGAGCGGCGCAGAATAGAGAGCTGGCTTGGTGAACACATGCGGTTTCATAATACGACAGACGGAAAGAATGTCTTTATTTCCATAGACAGCCGTATTTCGCACCACAATCCGCTGTACAAGGCATGGAAATCCATGAGTTTTACCGACGGCGATATTACCCTGCATTTTATTTTGTTTGATATTCTCCACTCGCCCTGTATATATTTATCCCTCAACGAAATAATGGACAGGATTGACGGCTATCTTTCCTGCTTTCGTCAGCCAAAAATATTTGATACCTCTACGGTACGTAAAAAATTAAAGGAATATGAAAAAGAGGGCTTAATCTGTACGCAGAAAAAAGGAAAGGCTCTGCTTTACAGACGTGCTGACATGACAGAGCTTAACTGCAGCGACGCTCTGGATTTCTTTTCAGAGGTTGCGCCATGCGGTGTAATAGGCTCTTTTCTGCTTGATAAGCTCGGCAGCCACACAGAGCCCTTTGCATTTAAGCACCATTACATAACACAGGCTTTGGACAGTGATATTCTCTGTACCGTTTTTGACGCAATAAACAGACATAGCAGCTTAATTATTAAAATGCTTAACCGCCGCACAGGCAGCACTGCTCAAAAATCCGTTGTTCCGCTGCGTGTTTTTGTAAGCGTACAGAACGGAAGGCAGTATGTTATGTGCTATATAAAGGAGCAGCGTCAAATCAGGGCAGTGCGTCTTGACAGAATTATTTCTGCATCTGTCGGCAAGACCTATATGCAGTATAATATGCTGCGCAAAAGGCTTGACAATATACAGCCCCATATATGGGGTGTTACCACACAGGGCAATTCTGACAAAATGGAGCATATCGAGTTTACTGTAAAATATAATGACGGGGAAGAATACATACACCGTCGTCTGGAGCGCGAAAAACGCTGCGGCTGTGTTGAAAAGCTGGACGAGCATACAAGCAGATTTACCGCCGATGTTTATAACTCGGGCGAGCTTGTACCATGGATACGCACCTTTATTTGCCGAATTACAAGCATCAGCTTTTCAGATAAGGCAGTTGAGGAGCAGTTTTAAAATGACCTT
>CABUWB010000017.1 GCA_902495025.1 uncultured Eubacteriales bacterium | reverse complement strand
TGTTGGTTTGTTTAAATATCCTGCATATAAGCTAAATTTTGCCAAAAAATCAATTAACGTTGTAATTAACTTGTAGGGGCGGATTCCATATCCGCCCGAATGTTTAACATGTTGCAATGGTTGACGGGCGGCAGATTGCCGCCCCTACGATTGAAATGTTGAGGTGTTGATTTACTCCCATAAACTCTAATTTATATTGATTTATCTCATAAATAATATATGTTCAAATGCGACAGCCTCTTCTTCATTGTTCGTTTATTTTATCATTAAGCTCGGTAAGGTAAACCCACCTGTCCATTTTTTGGTTAAGCTCATCTTCCAGCTTTTCCTTTTCGCTGCCAAGCTCCTCCAGCTTTGAATAGGAGCTTGCGTTTTGCTCCATCTCCTTTTCAAGCTGTGCAATTTTTTCTTCCAGTTTGGCAATATCCTCATCAATGGTTTCCCACTCACGCTGTTCATTGTAGGTCATTTTCAGCTTTCGCTTACCCTTGTCCCACTCCTTTGTGCCGCCTGTCTTTTTAGGCTGTGCAGGTGCCGTATCGGCAGACTTCTTTTCCAGATAATCGGTATAGCCGCCCTCGTACTGCTTTGCATAGCCGTAGCCCTCCAAAGCAAAAATGCGGTTTACCACCCTGTCAAGAAAGCACCTGTCATGCGATACGGTTATCACTGCACCGTTAAAGCCGTCAAGATACTCCTCCAATATGCTCAGAGTTGCAACGTCAAGGTCGTTTGTAGGCTCATCCAGAAAAAGTATGTTGGGGCAGCTCATAAGCACACGCAGCAGATAAAGCCTGCGCCTTTCACCGCCCGAAAGCTTTCCGATAGGTGAATACTGCATTTCGGCATTGAACAGAAACCTCTCCAAAAGCTGTGATGCGCTTATTCTGCCCTTTTCAACAGGTATAAACTCGCCTACCTCCTTAATGTAGTCGATAACACGCATATTGTAGTCCATAACGCCGTTTTCCTGTGCAAAAACGCCCACCTTAACGGTTTCACCAAAGGCAACCGTTCCGCTGTCGGGTGTAATACTGCCCGAAAGCATGCCAAGCAGGGTACTTTTGCCAACACCGTTTGCGCCCACAATACCAATCCTGTCGTCCTTTAAAAGGTGATAGGTAAAATCCTTTATAACACACTTACCGTCATAGGACTTTGAAATATTATCCGCCTCAATTGTCTTTCTGCCAATCCTTGCGGCTGCACCCTCAAACTCGATTGTACCCGTTCTCTGCGGTGCTTTAATTGAGGATATTTCCTCAAAGCGTTCAAGCCTTGCCTTCTGCTTGGTGCTGCGTGCCTGTGCGCCACGTCTTACCCATTTCAGCTCATTGCGTATAAAGTTCTGGCGTTTTCTCTCGCCTGCCGCCTCCAGCTCCTCACGCTCTGCCTTTTTAATAATAAACTCGGTGTAATTGCCGAGGTAGGTATACATTTTACCCTTATCCAGCTCAATGGTTTTATTTACCACCCTGTCAAGGAAATATCTGTCGTGCGTTACCATAATAAGCGCCTTTGCGGTGCGTTTAAGGTTAGCCTCCAGCCAATCAACGGTGGCATTGTCAATATGGTTTGTAGGCTCGTCAAGTATAAGCAAATCCACCCTGCTCATCATGGCAGCAGCAAGCGCAACCCTTTTGCGCTGACCGCCCGAAAGCTCGCAGCATGGCTTGTAATAATCGGTAATGCCAAGCCTTGTAAGTGCCGTTTTAGCCTCGGTAATACGCTCGTCGCTGTCAAGCTCGCCTGCTCTTGTCATATAGTCAATTACGACCTCTTTTTCAGAGCCAAAGTCGGGGGACTGTGGCAGATAGCCCAGGCGCATACCACGCATTGTGGTAATTTTGCCGCTGTCGGCCTCCTCCTCGCCTGCAAGAATTTTTAAAAGGGTGCTTTTGCCCGTACCGTTTATGCCTATAATACCTATTTTGTCGCCTGTTTCCACACCAAAGGTAATATCATTAAGCACTACCTTTTCACCAAATGCCTTTGATATGCCCTCAACAGTCATTAAATTCATACTAAACGCTCCTTATCAGCCGTAAACACGAATTACGGAGGATATGCTCTTAATCATATTCATACCGCCAAAAATTGCAAGCGAGTCCTTAAAGTTGCCCGCACGCACCCTATCGGTTATAACAACTATTTCCGCTGTGTTTTCGCTGTGTGTTTTCTGAATAATGCGGTCAATGCTTACATTGTTGTTACCAAATACACTTGCAACGCTTGCAAGCACACCCGGTCTGTCGTCAACCTGCATACGCAGGAAATACTTGCTTATGCTGTTTTCGGGATTTTTAATTGCAAGGTGCTTATAGCAGGTGCAGCCAATTCTGCCGCAGCAGTTAAAGCGGATATTTCTTGCAACGTCAATAATATCACCCATAACCGCACTTGCAGTTGGATACATGCCTGCGCCCCTGCCCATAAACATAGCATCGTCAACGGCATCGCCATGCACAAACACCGCATTAAAGGCGTCGTTTACGCCCGCAAGAGGGTGTGATGATGGAATAAGCATAGGGTGTACGCTTACCTCAATACCGTCCTCGGAGTTTGATGCAATACCCAGCAGCTTAATTGTGCAGTCCATTTCATTTGCATATTTAATATCCTTTGAGGTGATTTTGGTTATACCCTCAATATCAACATCATTAAACGTAACCCTTGAATTAAAGGCAATTGACGCCATAATTGCTATCTTTCTGCCTGCGTCAAGACCGCCTACATCGGCAGTAGGGTCAGCCTCAGCATAGCCAAGCTCCTGTGCCATTTTCAGTGCGTCCTCAAACTCCATACCCTCCTTTGTCATTTTGGTAAGTATAAAGTTTGTTGTGCCGTTTACAATACCCATAATTTCGGTTATGCTGTTGCCTGCAAGGCACTGCTTTAAAGGACGTATAATAGGGATACCGCCTGCAACGCTCGCCTCAAAAAGAAGGTCGCAGTTATGCTGATGTGCAATATCCATAAGCTCGCCGCCTCTTGCCGCCATTAAATCCTTGTTGGCGGTAACAACGCTTTTGCCTGCCCTTAACGCCTCCTTGATGTAGGTGTAGGCTGGCTCCATACCTCCCATAACCTCAACTACTATTTTAATATCATCATTTTCGGCAATGTCCTGCCAGTTGTCGGTAAGAATGGCACTGTCAACGCCCTCTCTGACCTTGGACGCATCTCTTACCAGTACCCTTTCAACCTCTACACAGGCACCTACCTTGTGCTTCATTTCCTCTGCCTGTCTTTTCATCAGCCTGTAAACACCCATGCCCACAGTACCAAGTCCAAGTAAGCCTATTTTAATTGTTTCCATATTCCCTCCTGAAAATTATGTATTTATCAAAAAATCACGAATTTAAAACCCTTGCCAGAACAATTGCCGCATCATCAGCGGTAATTTTATTATCCTCATTTACATCAAGATATATTTCGGCATTTGCAACTGCCTTTTCAAGTGCTGTAACAAAACTGCTGTCAAGCACCTTTTTAAGGATTGTGGCAGAATCATTTGCGGTAAGCTGACCCGAATTATCTGCATCACCCATAAGCTGGTTTGGGTCTTTGATAACGGGTGTATCTCCGCCCTGATATTCATAAGCGCCAATATCAACGGTATTTACAACCCTGCTGTTATTATCAAGGTCATATTTACCGCAGTCGATACTGCCATCACCGTTATTTATGGCAGGAGATGTTTCACCTAATTTATAATCAGCAGTCAATGCAGGGTCGGCAAAGCTGCCGTTTTCACCTGTTAAGGCACTCCACTGTACCATACCCGTCTGGCTTGACTCCATTAATTCAAATCCAACAGTTTCCTGTGTATTTTTTGATGAATAATAAAGATTATTCTTAAAGGTAAGGTTATTAATCTGCTCCTTTGAAACATCACTTGCAACAACTGGTTTATCTGCATTTGTACTGAATATATTATTACGCACATCAAGTCCGTTTACCATTGCAATATGGAGCTGACCTGCACCCGTATCAGCATTATTTACAACAGTATTATTATAAATTTTCGTATCGTAAACCACACCCGAAAGAGCATCGCCTGTGCTGCTGCCGTCATTCCAGCCGCCTACGGTTATTCCGTTTTCGGTATTGTCATACACAAGGTTATTTCTTACAATAATATTCTTTACGGGATAGTTTTCATTTCTTTCCTCAGAGCCTATTTCAATACCGCCCTGATTGTTATGGGAAATATTATTTTCAAGCACAATATCCCTTGCACCGTCCACATAAAGACCATAGCAGGTTGCATAAGAGCAAACACAGTTTGACACCTCATTGCCTGCTGCAATACAGTACCTTGGCTGGTTAAGCTCCTCAACAGGGCAGTAGCCGTCTGCATTGTTGCCATAAAAGTCAATCCCGATATTTGTGGAGCTGTCAATGGTGTTGTTAATTACATTAACATACTCACAGTTTGCGGTTACTGACAATGCCTCGCACCAGCCTGTTACCAAATCATAAATTTCATTATCGGCAATATAAACATTACTGATAGGCTCCTTTGTTTCACCAAAAAGCAGTATGCCGTTTGCACCGCTGTTATCGGGGTCATTAGGCTTGGAGCATTTAATGTTATGTATTTTGTTATTCCTTATGATAATGTGATTTTCGCCGCCTGCAAAAATTATACCGTAGCACCATTTTGCCGAATAATCACAAAGCTCCAGTCCCTCAATATGTATATAATCGTGTCCGTCCAGCTCAATTATTGCCTTGTCGTTTTTACCTGTACCCTTGATAACGGGGTTTTCACCCGGATAATTTTTAAGGGTAATATATGCGTCAGCCTTTCCGTTTTGAGGAAAATACACATTTTCCGTATAAGTACCGCCCCTTACATATACCGTTGTGCCCGCTGTGGCATTGTCAAGCGCAGTATTTATTGTTTTAAACGGTGCTGCCTCGCTGCCGTCATTGCTGTCGCTGCCCGTTTGGGATACATACAATGCCTTTGTGCTCTCCGCAGCACTGTCAAGCCCTCTTATTTTTGTAACAAAGCCTATGTCGCCCACAAGGTCAACATTTTCAACATTAACCTTTGCGCTCACCTGTGCAGAAAAGAGTATGCCAAAAAGCATTACTCCGCCTAAAAATAAACCCGTCTTTTTCATTGCAATCCTTCTTTCTTAAATATGGCTAACCTTTAGGCTTGCCTGTTTTTTATTTCGACAAGTTTTATTTGCCCTACTTCGTATAAGTTGAATTATAGCATAGTTTAATTATTAATGCAATTTAATTTAGCGGAGGATTGCTCCCCCGCCAAACTAAAATCAAGCATTATTAAAATTACTGATTAAGTGCATTATAAACATTATTAAGCAGTACTGCCATCTGTGCTCTTGTAATGTTTTTATCAGGTGAAATTGTTGTGTCGGAATCACCCTTTACAAAGTTGCCGTTGATAAGTGCCGCAACAGCGTCCCTGTATTCGGCAGTAACCTTATCACCGTCAGAATAGTTGTTTAAGCACTTCTGGTCAGTGTTAAGCTGAACACCCTTCTTTTGCAGGCCCTTATAAACCATAACCATCATTTCCTCACGTGTTATGCTGTCAGTTGGTCTGAAATTGCCGTTTGCAACGCCTGCCTCAACACCGTTTTTCTTGGCTGTGCTTACGTATACAAAGTAATACTTATCGGCAGTAACATCATTATATGCGCCTGTTGCGTCAATGCTTAAACCAAGCATTTTAACAAGCACTATTGTAAAGTCAGCCCTTGTACAGGTATCATCAGGAGCAAAGGTTGTTGCGTTTCTGCCCACGATAAAGCCCTTTGAGGACATTGCATTGATAGCAGGAACAGCCCATGCTCTTGATGAAATATCGGTAAAGTTAGGTGCCTGCGTTGTAGTTACTGTCTGCTTTTTGGTTGTAGGCGCTGATGTTGTGGTTTCGGTTGTCTTTTCGGTTGTTGTGGTTGTCACAGCACTGCCCGAAACGGTTACTATAATCTGTACAACATCGCCGTCGTCATGCTTGCAGATAAGGGTTGCAACGCCGTTTGCAACACCCTTTACCTTGCTTTCACCGTCAAGCTTTGCAACAGCCGTTCTGTCGGAGGAAATGCTGTATTCGTCCACGTCCTCAGGCAGTAAATCCTCAAAGCTCTTGCTTTCGCCCTTCTTAATGGTGAGTGTTCTTGATGTATAGTCCTCGTCTACAAAAATCTCAAACTTGTAGTCGTCGTCCTCGCCCTCTGCCTCGACAACAGTGTCGCCTGTGTCAAGTGCCTTGATTGTACCCTTTTTCTCATCAAGGTCTACAATGTCATCATCGTCAACATCCCAGTCGCAGTCATCAGGGTCCTCGTCCATAAACTTGCTTAAATCGAGCTTGTCACCCTCATCAAGATAGAACTTCCAGCTTGTCTTGGTTGATACCTTCTTATCATCGTCATCGTCATCATCACTGCTGCTGCTCTTCTTTTTAACTGTTACCTTAAAAAGATATTCATCGTCCTTGGACTCTGCCTCGATAACGGCTGTACCTGCCTTTATACCCTTGACAACACCCTCGTCGTCAACAGTTGCGATAGATTTGTTTCTTGACTTCCAGTCATATTCATCTGCATCATAATCATCATCTACATAGTCGTAAAGGTCTTTCTTATCGTCTACATAGATGGTTATTGTTCTGTCGTAATCATCGTCGTCATCGTCGTCATTATCTTTATTTCTGACAACGGTTATGTCAAAGTAGTAATCATAGCTTGTTGAGCCGACACTGCCTGTAGCATTTACAAAAACAGTACCTTTCTTTTTAGCTGTAATTTTACCTGTTGAATTAACAGTTACTATTGATGTATCTGCACTGTTCCAGTCAAGCTCGTCCGCATCAACAGCAATTTTGGAGCCAAGGTTGTAGGTATCGTCAACCTCTACCTCTACCTGGAAAGTTTTGTTTACCTTATTTGACTGCTGCTTTGTTGTAGTCTGTGTAGTGGTATCCTTCTGTGTAGTGGTGGTTGCCTTTGCAGTTGTGGTTTCGGTTGTAGTTTCCTTGGTGGTTGTTTCCTTAGTTGTAGTTTCGGTTGTGGTTTCCTTGGTGGTTGCTTCGGTTGTAGCCTCCGTTGTCGCCTCGGTTGTAACCTCTGCCTCTCCAGTAGTATCTCCGTCCTCAGCAAATACGCAAGGCATTGAAGATACCGTAATTGCAGCCGTTAAAAACAGTGCCAGTAATCTTTTTTTCATAACAATATTCCTCCTAAATTAATAAATTAATTATAACGTATAATTTAACCCCTAAAGATTATTATACCATAATAAAAATAAAATTCCACATAAAATATATTAAGATTAAAAACTATTATTAATCCACCATTTTTTCAACAGCCTTAACCCATGCGTGGTTAGGGTCATCGCAAGGTGTAAGCTGTCTGCCGCTTGTACCAGCCATTACCCAGAGGTAGTATACGCTGTAACCGGGTGCAGCTGCTACGGGGTGATAGCCGTTTTTAATTGCTATGCTGTCGCCGTCCTTTACGATATAGCTTTCCCTCAAAGACATATCATCGCTGTACATAACCTGTATGCCAAAGCCCTGCGGAGGGTTTACCTTAAAATGATAAATTTCCTCCATATTGACCTCGTATGGCATATTGTCGGTATCGTGCTTATGTGATGGATAGCTTGACCATTGTCCAGCGCAGCCGTATGTTTCGCCAAGCACAATTTTATCCACCCTGCCCTCGTATTTAGATGTGATAATATCGTTTACATCTCTCTGCCAGTTGAGCTTGCCCCTGTGCTCGGTAACAATATCCTCCGGGAGTACAACAAAAGGCTCATACTTTTTGTCTGCCTTAACCTTGCATACGCCTATTTCAAGTATACCCCAGCCCTCTGCCGTTACGGTATAGGCAGTATCTCTTGGTATGTAAACCGTTGCAGGTCTGCCATCAAACACATTTCTTCTGCCGCCTATGCTCTTTGCCGAAAAGCCGCCCGCCGTTACTGTGCCTATGCCCGAAAGCAGTACAAGCCCCAGTTCATACTCGCCCGACTCACAGCTTACACTCTCACCCTTTTCAAGCCTGATTAAGTCAAAGCCTATAACATCAAGCTCCGCCTCGCTTGTAATAACCTCGCTGTAACCCTTAACGTCCTGTGCCTCATAAAATCTTTTCATCTTGTCCTCCTGAATTAAAAATTAAAATTATCGGGGTCAGAGCCGAAACGGTGATTAATATTAAGTGAATTAATCGCTGCCATTTCCTCTGCCGTCAGCTCAAAATCAAAAATATCTCCGTTTGATATAATCCTGTCACGCTTAACGGATTTTGGTATTACTATTGTATCCCTCTGCAAATGCCACCTTAACATAATCTGCGCTGCGGTTTTGCCCTTATCTGCCGCAATTTTGTTAATTACCGCATTGTCAAACAGATTGCCCTTTGCACCGCCCATAGGGCTCCATGCCTCAACGGCTATACCCTTTGAGGTACAGTATTCAATAAGCTCATTCTGTGAGAGCAATGGGTGAATTTCTATCTGGTTTACGGCAGGCACAATATCTGACTCATTAAACAGCGTTTCCAGATGATGCTTATGGAAATTGCTTACGCCAATTGCCCTTATTTTGCCCTCCTTATAAAGCTGCTCCATAATGTGCCAGCTTTTCATATAGCCCTCAACAGGCCAGTGTATAAGGTATAAATCTATATAATCGGTCTGTAAATATCTAAGACTGTCCTCAACAGCCTGCCTTTCAAGCCCTGCCCTTATATCACCGTTCCACAGCTTGGTTGTGATAAATATATCCTCTCTTTTTACACCGCTTGCCTTTATCCCTTTGCCAACGCTCTCCTCGTTGTCATAGGCGGCAGCGGTATCAATATGCCTGTAGCCTGCCTCCAGCGCATATCTTACGGCATTTTCCGTTTCCGCTCCCGGCTCTGCACGAAATACGCCAAGACCAAATACGGGTATTTCCACGCCGTTATTCAATTTTTTATACTGATTTGTCCACATAGGCTTACCTCCTCTGTAAATATTATAATTAATGCAAAAGAAACGCAGAAAGTAAAATTCTGCGTTTCTATAAAATTAATTGCCGATACTTTTACTGCGCAGCGGTTGTTTCCTCTGCTGCTTCCTGCTCTGCAGCCATATCTTCCTCCTGCTGCATTTCCTCCAGTACCTCATTTACATCTCTGTACTCTGAAAGGTTTTCAAGTGAGTCAACCTGAGTTGAGCCTAAATTGCTGAAGTTTGCAACAATAGAATACTTGAAAGGACTCTCCTTTGCACTGTCTGCTTCCGCCTCAGTGCTTTCCTCTGTTGTTGCTGCCTCACTGTCCTGCTCACTTTCAGCCTCAGCAGTTGAAACAAACTTAGCCTCCAGCTCTAAATCAAAGCCCTTAAGGCAGCCGTCCTTATCAACTGCAAAGTACATAAATGCGCTGTCAATGGACATACTTTCATCCTCAGCCATAGCCGAATCCGTACCTGCTATATTGTTCATCATCATTTCAGCCATAGCCTCCTGATTAAACTTTACAGTGTACTCGGTTTCATTTTTGGAGCTTACCTTATAAGCACTTTCAACAACATCTTCATCAAACTTAAGTGCGTAGCTGCCTACGATATACATAAAGCTGTCATAGTCCATATCTTCCTTTACCTTTTTGCCCTCAAGCTCATAGTAAAGGCAGTTATTCTCATAATAACCATCTAATGTATCAGACTGACCGTCATACTCGTTTGTTATGCTTACATAAGCAATTCTTTCGGGCGTAGTTTGGGCAGTTTCACTGAGTGTACCGACCTCATTTTCCGCTGTTGTGGTTTCCTCTCCCGCATCTGCTGTATTCTCACTGTCAGCAGAGGTATCCGCAGGCTTGTACCTAATCTGCGTGGTATTTTGGGTAGATGTGGTCTTGCCGTTCTCGGTAAGCTCGATAGCCGTATTTGTGTCAATAGTGGCAGAATCGGCAGCCTCCGCACTTTCAAGTGCAGTATTGAATGCCTCGGTTACCGTTTTGGCATCTACGGTTTCACCCTTTTTCATATTATCATACAGGTCGGCATTAGCCATACCCGATGTGATTGTTTCAGTTTTTTTGCCCGAACAGCCTGCAAGCATTGAAAGTGCA
This sequence comes from uncultured Eubacteriales bacterium, assembly GCA_902495025.1. Classification (GTDB taxonomy): domain Bacteria; phylum Bacillota; class Clostridia; order Lachnospirales; family CAG-274; genus CALWRD01. Next base: position 4,779 of record CABUWB010000017.1, on the reverse strand, counting down.
ATAAGCACACAGGCTGCCGCTCTAAGTCCCTTTTTCATAAATACTCCTTAATATTAACCTTTAAATCTGTTTGCCATAGCCTTCATATCCTTAGCGGCATTACGTGTTGCATCTGTTATTTTAGCACCGCCGATAAGTCTTGCAAGCTCCTCTTCAACCTCATTATCATCAAGCTGGGTAACGGTAGTTGTAGTACCGTCGTCAGTTGAAATTTTGTCAATAAGGTAATGTGTGTCAGCCATAGCTGCAATCTGTGGCAGATGTGTAATACAAAGTATCTGGTGCAACTTTGCAACCTTTGCCATTTTTTCCGCAACTCTCTGTGCGGTACGTCCGCTGATACCTGTATCAATTTCATCAAAGATGAAGGTGCCAATCTGGTCTACATCTGCAAGAATTACTTTAAGAGCAAGCATAACTCGGCTCATTTCACCGCCTGATGCAATTTTGTTAAGAGGCTTTGGCTCCTCGCCGAGGTTAGCGGAAATAAGGAACTCAACCTTGTCCTTACCATACTCGTTAAGCTCTGTGGCAGGGGTAACACTTACATTAAATACAGCATTAATCATACCAAGGTCGTAAAGCACGTCCTCAATCTGCTTGCCTAAATGCTGTGCCTCCTGATGTCTTGCCTCGCTTACCTCATCGGCAAGCTTATTGATAATACGCTCGTCAGCCTCTTTACGAATCTGATACTCCATAAGCATTTCAGCACTGTTTTCAATAAAGGTGAGCTTTTCCTCTGCCTTATCAACAAAGGCGTTAATCTCCTCAATTGTTGAGCCGTATTTCTTCTTCATATCATAGATAAGCTGAAGTCTTATTTCAATATCGTCCAAATCTTTTGGGTCTGTATCTATTGAGTCGGAATAATGCCTTAACTTTTCAATAACGCCCTCAAGCTGTGCAGCGATGCTTTCAAGTGATTCCTCAATAGGCGCCTGTGCAGCGTCTACCCTTGTAATGGAGCTTACCGCATCAAGAGCCTGTGCAATTTTATCCGAGGCAGAGTTACTGTCGCTGCGGTAAAGCACATCAAGTGCCTCATCACTGAACTTTTTAAGCTTAACGCCGTTAGCCATAACCTCACGCTTTTCATTAAGCTCCTCTTCCTCACCGGGCTTTAAATCAGCCATTTTAATTTCATTTATCTGGAATTTGTAAAGGTCAATCTTAGCCTCTCTGTCAGCGTCATCACCGTTAAGGTCCTCAAGCATTTTAAGTGTTTCCTTAAAGCCCTTGAATCTGTCCTTAATCTTTTTAAGGTTTTCCTTTACATCATCGCCGCAAAGTCTGTCAAGCAGTACAAGCTGACTGTCATTTTTAAGCAGCGACTGGTGATCATACTGACCATGAATATCCACAAGGTATTCACTTATTTCCTTAAGCATACCTACAGTCGCTGTTTTGCCGTTGATTTTGCAGTTTGACTTGCCGTCTGTGCCAAAGCTTCTTTCAAGCAGAACACAGCCCTCATCATCAGGCTGTACGCCCTTATCTGCAAGCCTTTCCTTAACAAAATCATTGTCAACAGAGAATACAGCCCATACCTCGGCTGCATCTGTGCCTGACTTAATCTGCTCCTTGTCCGCCTTTTCACCAAGCACAAAATTTATTGCGTCAAAAATTATGGATTTACCCGCACCTGTTTCACCTGTCAGCACGTTAAGCCCTGCCTTGAACTTAACCTCCAGCTCAGTAATAAGCGCAAAGTTTTTAATATGTAATTTTTCCAGCATTGTTATATACCTCCCATGCTCCAAGGCTTTGCCTTGTTTATTAATGATTGCGTAATCTTTCAATAAGCTTGATTGCCTTTTGCTCCGTCTTTACAACACAAAATATGGTATCGTCCCCGGCGATAGTGCCCATAACCTCATTGTTCCCCATTGAGTCAAGAGCAGCGGCAACTGCCATAGCCATGCCGTTAAGCGTTTTTATGACAATGATATTCTGCGCATAATCCATGGATATAACACCGTCCCTAAAGACCCTGCCGAGCCTTTCCGACACCTGAATATCACCCGAGGCAAGCACTGCGTACTTCTGACTGCCGCCTGCCGAGGTAACCTTTGTTACCTTAAGCTCCCTCATATCACGAGATATTGTTGCCTGTGTTACGTTAAAGCCCTCTGCATTGAGCATTTCCGCAAGCTGGTCCTGCGTTTCAATCTCATGCTCCTTAATAAGCTCAACTATCCTGGATTGTCTTTTAATCTTCATAAAACCTTCACTCCGACATATTTTTGCCAAGAGTACACATACGTACACTCTGCTATCTTTTATTATATAATTATTTTCACAAATTTACAACAAAATTATTTTTTAATTTTTATTTAATAGAATAATACAAAAAAGTACTACCCTCAGACTGTCAAAAAACTAAAATCGACATATAAATTTTGCAATTTTAATGAAAGCTGACTGCATAACTAACCTAGGTATTAAGGTAACTCAAAGCGTCGCAGACTTTAATCCGCAGGCGAAACCGCGCTTCGCCGAGGACAAATGTAGCTTAATTTTATAAAATTAAGCTATCCCGAAGGGATTTGCATTTATGTAATAAATGCAAACTGTGTCGAGCAGCTTGCTGTGAGGCGCGGGTTGTTTATTCCTTGGTGGGTACGCAAGTACCCCATCTGCAAGAAATGCAAGCATTTCTTGCACTATCCTTCAAACATTTTATTTCTTAAAATATCGTAAAAGCTCATTTCGGTTGTTCTTATGGTTTTAGTAACGTAATCTGATTTACGGATTGTAACCACATCACCGTTTACAAGCGGTATGCTCTCCTGTCCGTCCATATTGAGGACAGCGTTGCCGTAGGAGCTTTCAATCCTGATTTTGATAACATCATCGCCCGAAACCACAAACGGTCTTGACGTAAGTGAATGAGGGCATACGTGCGTAATTGCCATAAGCTTTGTATCGGGCTTTAAAATAGGGCCGCCCGCAGAGAGGTTATAAGCCGTTGAGCCTGTTGGCGTTGACACGATAATGCCGTCCGCCCTGTAGCTGTTGATATAATCGTCGTTAATTTCAAGCCCAAGCTTTATAACCCTTGAAAACATGGCATTTGTAACGTAAATTTCATTAAGCGCAATATTTGCGTCATGTCCGTTGCAGCCACGCTCAATAAATGCCTCCAGCATCATTCTTTCCTCGGTTTTATAATTGCCCTCAATTGCATTTTTTATTGCCTGCCTTGCATCTGTTTTTTCACAGTCGGCAAGGTAGCCGAGAGTACCTATATTAATGCCGAGAATAGGTGCATTGTAAACTGCGGCACGCCTTGCAACCCTCAGTATTGTGCCGTCGCCGCCAAGCACCACAACAAAATCTGCATTGCGGTACATATAGTCGCTGTTGACCTTGTCCTTTTTGTCAATTTCACCGACAGCGTCTGCCACAAGAGGTGTACAGCCGTTTTCCTTAACCCATTCAACAAGCTCCTTTGTATAGCGCATGTGCGGGTCTTTATCCAGATTTGTAACAAAACCTATTTTTTTCATAAACTGTCCTCCGCAGCACCTACAACATAATCAACATCGGGCATAATACCCTCTGCACCGCCCTTTGCGGCATACAGCAGATACTCTGTATTGCCGTCGCCGCCCTTTACGGGCGAAAAGGTTAAGCCACGCACTTTAAGACCGCAGCCCTGTGCAAATGCCATAACCTCACGAATTACCTTTTTGTGTATTTTATAATTTTTTACAATACCCTTTTTATTAAGGCTTTCCCTGCCTGCCTCAAACTGCGGCTTAATAAGTATAACGGCACTGCCGTCATCCTTAAGCAGCTCACTTACCTTATTCAAAACCTTTGTTACCGATATAAACGACACGTCCATGCAGATAAAATCCACCTTTTCAAGGTTTGCGTCCCTTATGTCGGTATTTTCCATTGATATAACCCTGCTGTCGCTTTTAAGGCTGTCCGCAAGCTGGCTTGTACCAACATCAAGTGCATAGACCTTAGCTGCGCCCCTTTGCAGAAGGCAGTCGGTAAAGCCGCCTGTTGATGCGCCTATATCAAGGCAGGTAAGCCCCAACGGGTCAATATTAAAGCTGTCAAGCGCCTTTTCAAGCTTTAAACCGCCCCTGCCGACATATTTGAGAATATCCGTTTTTTCAATAACAAGCGTGTCGGTATCCTCAACGTCAAGAGAGGGCTTTGCAACGGTTTTGCCATTTACTGTTACCTTGCCAGCCTCAATAAGCTCCTTTGCCTTTTGGCGTGATATTTCAAAGCGTTCCTTTAAAGCAATATCAACTCTCATTGTTCAGTATATCCTTAATCTTTTTGTAAAGTCCCTCGCTGTCCATACCGTAGCGCTCAAAAAGCTGCGCCCTTGTGCCCTGCTCAATATAGGCATCGGGGAAGGCAAAGCTGTGCATTACGGCTCTGCTGCCCTTTTCCATAAGTCTGCTGCCTGCAAGGCTGCCAAAGCCGCCCGAGAGAATATATCCTCAAAGGTAAAAATGTAGTCAAAATTCTTTACCCTGTCAAGCATATTTTCATCTATCGGCGCAACAAACCTTACATTGATAAGCTCGGGCTTATAGCCGTCGGCAACAAGTCTTTCATACACACCTATTACACTGTCAGCCATTGCACCCACGCTTAAAAGGGCAATCTTTTCACCCTTATAAACGGTTTCACTCCTGCCGTATTCAACAGGCTGCCTTACACTCTTTAATATATCCGATGCCGCACCTCTCGGATAACGCAGGCTTATAGGGCCGTCAAACTTAACGGCAAACTCCAACATATCCT
>CABUWB010000016.1 GCA_902495025.1 uncultured Eubacteriales bacterium | reverse complement strand
TCTCCAAACCGCCTGCAGTGTATTAACTGTACTACTATACATAGTACACCTCATACACTCCCCTGTCAATATCTTTTTTCAAATTTTGGTAATCTTTATATAAAACCCTAAAAACTGCTCCACTTCTGTTATATCCAATGCCAACTGCTTGTCCGAATATTCTATGATACCGACGATATGGACATAATATAATGTATTCTCTTAAAAATTAACCAAATTTTGACTGATTTTATTGTACAAACCAACCATTTTGTTAGTTTTTTAACATTAAATCACAAATTTGAATTGCTTTTTATTTCCAAAGAAGGTATAATGGAGCTAAGAAAATCGTCATATTAATCCAATGCGAAAGGGGGTATTGGCATGGCACAGGATATTGATAAATCATATCTCAATACAAGAACATTTACAGCATTTTCCGAAACGTCAAAGCATCAGTATGTTTATCTTTGCAATGTTAAAACCAATGTTACCCGTTGGTCAAAGGGTGCTGTTGAATATTTCGGTCTGCCTGATGAGTACATATATGACACTGCTTCAGTGTGGGGAGAGCATGTACATCCCGATGACAGACAGGCTTATTTTGATGACCTGGAGGCTGTTTTCAGCGGTAAAAAGGAACGTCACGATGTTGATTACCGTGCTTTGAACAAAGACGGTGAGTATGTTATGTGTACCTGCAGGGGCATCATGCTCAAGGGCGAAAACGGTGAGCCTGACCTGTTTGCCGGTACGCTTATCAACCACGGTATTTCCGACAATATCGACCCTATCACAGGGCTTTATAACATTTATGATTTTTTAAAAGCTACTCGCAGTCTGCTTGACAGCAAAAAGCGAACAGGTGTACTTTTGGTCGGCTTTAACCGTTTCAGCGAGGTTAATGATATTTACAGCTATGAAATTGGCAACTCAATCTTAAAGGAGTTTGCCTGCAAGGTTAAGGATGTTATCGGGGATAATACAAGGCTTTTCCGTATGGACGGCGCTAAGTTTGCAATTATTTTAAATGATGCTGACCGCACAAAGGCACTTGCACTTTATTCCAAAATACAGGACATAGCCAAAAATGATATTACTATAGGTGAAAATAATGTTTCGCTGAGTATTTCGGGCGGTGCCGTTGCAATAGACGATTACAGCGGATGCGAGCATTCTGTGCTTGCAAGCCTTACCTTTACACTGGAAAAATCAAAGGAAGAAAAGCATAGTGAGCTTGTATTTTTTGAAAATGGCGTTAATACGGACGGCAAAAAGAAAATTGAACTTATGAATGCCATTCGTCAGAGCGTTGTTAAGGGCTGCAGCGGCTTTTATCTCTGCTATCAGCCGCTTGTACGTGAGGGCGATAATAAAACAATAGGTATGGAGGCACTGCTGCGCTGGCGTCAGGACTTGTACGGTGAGGTTTCACCGGGTATATTTATACCATGGCTTGAAAATGATACATGCTTTTTTGAGCTTGGCAACTGGATTTTAGAACAGGCGCTTACAGACGGCAAAAAAATTGTGGAGGAATATCCTGAGTTTGTAATTAACGTAAATGTATCCTACGCCCAGCTTGAACGCTCGGGCTTCAGAGATGCGGTTATGGATATACTTGAAAAAACAGGTTTTCCACCAAAAAATCTCTGTATTGAGCTTACCGAGCGCTGCCGCAACTTAAATACCGAATTTCTTAGGAACGAGCTTAATTTCTTCCGCTCTAAAGGTATTCAGATTGCACTTGATGATTTCGGTACGGGTGCATCTTCTCTTAATCTTTTGAGGGAGCTGCCTATCGACTGCCTTAAAATCGACCAGACCTTTATAGCGCACATTCAGGCAAATAACACCGACCAGACTATCGTGGAAAGCGTTATACAGTGCGCAAATAAGCTGGGTATCAAGGTTTGTATAGAGGGTATCGAAACCAAGCAGATAAGCGACTTTGTTGAAAAATACAAGGCTGATACTCATCAGGGCTATTTCTATTCCCGCCCTGTAAGAATTGAAAAATTTGTTGAAATGCTTTAATGTTTCAGAACCGCCGTTACAGGCGGTTCTTTTTATGTGCGGAATATTTATTTTTAATTACATCTGTTTTTTTGTATAAAAATGTATTATAATGTAGGTAACTAACTACGCAAAGGACAGACTATGAAACGAAAAAAACACCCCACCAGAATCACAATTTCAGAAATTGAATATTTGCCAAAGGATTTGGACGCAATGACAGCCTTTATGGAGCGTTACAAAATGATAAGGGTGCACTGCAAAAAGCCGAACATCAGATTCAGCAAAATTAAGGAATACTTTGCAAACCTTGACCGCTGGGCGGACGAAATGCTTATCTTTATGCAGGGCAGGGTACAGAGCGTACATATTGAGCAGGTTAAGCAGAGGTTTAAAAAATATTACTCAATAAAAAAATACTACGGGGAGTTTCTTACCTATCCAAGGGCAACCGAAAAAAAGCTTGATGAGCTTATGCGCAGTGCGCTTATATACGACTGCGGTAAAATTTACAAAATGCGCACCCGTATTGATAACCCCGAGTGCGTAACAATTACGCCGTTTCTGTCCGATGCCGACGCATATTTTGAGTACGGCATTGAGCGCATAATAAAAATAAGCAGCTACATACACGAGCTTAATATAATTGACGCCGCCGTAAACAGGCGCATTACACGCAGCGGTATGCGTGCGCCGTTCAAGCGTATGTTTTATATACATGTCGGCAAAACAAACAGCGGCAAAACCTACACCTCTCTGCAGCTTTTGAAAAACACAAAACGTGGTGCATATCTGTCCCCTCTCAGGCTGCTTGCCCTAGAGGTTTGCGACAGCCTTAACAGCGACGGCGTACCCTGCTCGCTTTTAACAGGCGAGGAGGAAATGATAATTGACGGTGCGGAGCATATCGCCTCCACCGTTGAGCTTGCCGACTACTACACCGAATATGACGTTGCCGTTATTGACGAGTGCCAGATGATTTCGGACTATTCAAGGGGACACGCATGGACGAGGGCAATAACCGATATGCGTGCAAGGGAAATTTGCCTTTGCACAGCTCCCGAGGCTGTGGAGATACTTGTTAAGCTGATAGACAGCTGCGGCGATTACTACGAGATAATAAACCACAGGCGCAAAACTCCGCTTGTTGCCGAGGACAAGCCCTTTACCATGGACGATGTGCAAAGCGGCGACGCACTTGTTGCCTTTTCCAAGCAGAAGGTAAATGCCATAGGCGCACAGCTCATAAAACAGGGCATAAGCGTAAGCGTGCTGTACGGCGCACTGCCCTATACGGTGCGAAAGCAGCAGTTTGAAAATTTTATAAGCGGCAAATCAACGGTGCTTGTTACAACCGATGCAATCGGCATGGGCGTAAATCTGCCCGTAAGGCGCATAATTTTTATGGAGGCTTATAAGTTTGACGGCAGAGTAAACCGTCTGCTGACCGCCTCGGAGGTTAAGCAGATTGCAGGTCGTGCAGGCAGACGGGGTCGCTTTGATACGGGATATGTGAGTGCTGTTGGCAAACGTGAGCTTGATTTTATCAAAAAACGGCTTGCCGCCAAAAATGAACGTTCCGAGGGTATCTGTGTCAACTTTCCCAAAAAGATACTGGAGGAAAAGAGCATAAGCCTTAAATCAGCCGTAAAGGCATGGGAATTTTACGACGTGCCCGATTATTATATAAAGGAAAGCCTTAAACAAACCGAAAAAAATATGCAGAGTATTAACAAGCTGTACAATAAGCTGCATATTGATAAAAATAAAACCGATATTTACGAAATGGCGTCCATGCCTATTGACGTGCGCAGCCATGGCATTAAGGAGCTGTGGCTTGAATATGTAGAGCAGCGGCTAACAGGCGCACAGGAGCTGCGCAAGCCCTACCTTAAATTTAAAAGCGTTGATGAATTTCTTAATTTCAGCAAAATGCTTGATACCTATTATCTTTGCAGTAAAAGCTGGGGTATGAGCATTGATTTTGAATGGCTTGAAAGAAAGCGTGCCAAGTGCAATAAGGCGCTTATAGCAGGACTTATCAGCGATGTTGAAACCCATACAAGAGAGTGTATCTCCTGCGGCAAAACGCTGGAATGGAATAATAAGGGTGATTATTGTGAGGACTGCCAAAACTCCTCCGAAATGCTGCCTTAACACATCAAAATTATTAAATGATGAGCTGTTGCATTAATTTTGCGGCAGCTCTGTTTTTATTAATATAAGAAAACGGATAATGGGCTATTACCTGAAAACGGCACGATGTACGGCACGATAGAAAGCGCCGCAAACCCGCTTAACAAGCAGTATGGCACGATGGCACGATAAAACGCACAAAAACTTTTATTTTGTGATTTTTTTTAAAATTATTAAGATTTAAGGTTTGGCAGTTTTTTGCAGTTTTTATGGTTTATATTGTTGTGGGGCATATATAATTAACCTGTGATTGCTGCCAAATAGGAGTTTTGGTGGAATACATATCTGCTATATGATGTCAATGCAAATAACAGGGTGAAAGCCTTGCCAAGAGCCTGAGTAAAGGGTATAAAAATGAGCATTAATAAAGGCAGAGAGGGGTGGTGTTGAAAAATACAGAAATATAGCACTAATATAATAATATACTATATAAATTAACAATAAAAAAATATCTAAAAATAAAAGTTTTTCACGTTTTTATCGTGCCATCGTGCCATGCCGCTTAATAAACGGCTTTGCAGCACTTTCTATCGTGCCGTATATCGTGCCGCAGCGTGCCGTTTTGCAGTTTTTGGCAGTTTTGGGGGAGTTATCCACATTTTTTAGAGGGGATTTTTAGCGGTGCAATATTAACAACCTAACATTCGTAGGGGCGGCAACCTGCCGCCCGCCAATAATTGTGATATGTTCAACATTCGGGCGGATAATATCCGCCCCTACAAGTTGATGTTCAATATGGTGCTTGGTTTATAAACTCAAATATTTTAGTTACCTGAAAACTAAGAGCGCAGCAAATTAAATATACCCGATTATTTTGCACTAATACATCAATCTATGTATATATCGCCGTAGGCAACTAAACGCTAAGCTATACCAACATATAGCAAAATGAACCGCCCCAAAATCCTTAGTGGCTATGTAACAGCCACGTTAAAAGGGTTTTGGGGCGGTGGTGTTTGTGCCGCAAAGTGGGGTTCTTAGGGGTTAAGCCCCTAAGCCGCGCCCGCGCGTCGGAAAAGCGGCGCTTTTGGTTACTTTTCTCGCAGAAAAGTAACATACATTTGCTGACTTTTCAAAAGTCAACTTCTGCGTGTTTCTCGTAAGCTAAACATTTATTACCCTTGAACAATATCTGTTCAAATTCAACAGACCCACTATTTACTAATCTAATCTCTCCACAATCTTAAAATCAACCGTCTTATCGCCCATACTTGCGCCGACAACCTCAATCCTCACCTTATCGCCGATAGTATAGGTATTATGCGTATGCTCACCAAAAAGGCGCAGCTCGTCCTCCTCATAGATATACACATCATCGTACATATCCCTTATGGACACAAGCCCCTCAACGGTATTAGGCAGCTCAACATACATGCCCCATGCGGTAACGCCCGACACAATGCCGTCAAACTGCTGACCGATTTTACCCTTCATAAACTGTGCAATCTTATACTTATCGGTATCACGCTCGGCATCATCTGCCGTACGCTCGGCAACGGAGCAGTGCTCTGCAACCTCGGGCAGCTTTCTGTTAAGCCGTTCAATGCTCTTATAGCTTAAAAGTCCGTCAATATTTTCACTTATAATGCGGTGTATCTGCAAATCGGGATAACGCCTTATAGGCGAAGTAAAATGGCAGTAATACTTTGCCGCAAGACCGAAATGCTCATCGCAATCGGGCGTATAGTGTGCACGTTTAAGGCTGCGCAGCACCATTTTATGCACAATAAGCTCCTCATTTTTGCCACGCACCTCATCAAGGAGTTTCTGAAAGCTCTTTGGGTGGTTTGAGTTTCCCTTGATTACATAGCCCATTTTGCCAATAAACTCCTGTAAGCGCTCCACCTTTTCCTCATTAGGCTGCTCGTGTACACGATATACAAACGGCAGCTCCAGCCAGAAATAATGCTCTGCTATGCACTCATTCGCAGCAAGCATAAACTCCTCAATAATGCTGTTTGCCACGTTTCTCTCATACGGCTTGACGTCAATTGGTCTGCCCTTTTCATCAAGTATAATTTTAGCCTCTTTAAAGTCAAACTCAATTGCGCCACGTTTTCTTCGTTTATTAAACAATATGTTTCTAAGCTCCTGCATCTTAATAAACATAGGCAAAAGCTCCGCATATTCGTCCTTATACTCCGAGTCGGGGTTTACAAGCAGGTCATTTACAACAGTATAGCTCATACGTCTGTTTACATTGATAACCGCCTTTTGTATATCCGAGGAAACCACATTTCCCTTGCCGTCAATCTCCATAATACAGCAGAGCGAAAGCCTGTCAACACCCGCATTAAGCGAGCAGATACCGTTTGACAGCCTGTGCGGCAGCATTGGTATAACCCTATCTACAAGGTAAACGCTTGTACCTCTCTTGTAAGCCTCCTTGTCAAGACGTGAGCCCTCTGTTACATAGTGCGACACATCAGCAATATAAACACCCAGCTTATAATTGCCGTTTTCAAGCTGTTCAACCGATACGGCATCGTCAAGGTCCTTTGCGTCCTCACCGTCAATTGTTACCATAACAACATCACGATAATCGGCTCTGCCTGCCTTTTCCTCCTCGCCTACCTCCTCGGGGATATTTGCCGTTTCCCTCATCACCTCATCGGGAAAGTCGGTAGGCAGGTCGTACTCCTTTATAATAGAAAGAATATCAACACCCGGGTCGTTGATATGACCTAAAATTTCAATTACCTTGCCCTCGGGATTGCTGCGCTCCGTAGGTGCTTTTGTAATGCGCACAACCACCTTGTGTCCCGTAACAGCGCCCATGGTGCTGTCCTTGTCGATATAAATATCCTCGCCGAAACGCTTGTCGTCAACACGCACAAAGCCATAGCTTTTGTTCTTTACCTGCTCAAAGGTGCCAACCACCGTTTTTAAGCCCCTTTCAAGCACACGTACAACCTCGCCCTCGGCGCTTTTTGTGGTCTGGCGCACAATACGCACCATAACCGTATCCTTGTGCATAGCACCGTTTACCGAAGTACGTGGTATGAAAATATCACCGTCCCTGCCCTCACAGCGCACAAAGCCAAAGCCACGCTCATTGCCGATAAACGAGCCTGTTATAAGGTCAAATGCCTCTGTCAGCGCAATTTTGCCTTTTTTGGTGATAATAATTTTGCCCTTGCCCTCAAGCTGCGAAAGCATATCGTAAAACATGGGCATATCCTCTGCCTTAATGCCAAGTAAAAGCGATATATCCTTGCTTGTCATAGGTCTGTACTGCTTGTCTGCCATAAACGCAAGCAGCTTTTCCTGTCTTTCATTATATAAGTTATCCATAAAAACCCTCCTTTCGGTGCAATCATCATTATTGTTGCTTCCTCTAAGTTACATTATACCAAAACCCACCAAAGTTTTAAACCCCATTACAACAAAAAAGCAGACTTTATAATCTACAAAGTCTGCTTTAAGTCGTTTTTACTTAATAAGGTTTGATACAAAAACAAGTATGAGGAAAAGTGCAGCTGAAATCTTAGTGTACTTTTCAAGCTTGCCTTCCATTGACCTGCCCTTGTTGCTGCTCCAATAGCTGTCGCCCGAGCCCATGCCTGTCATAGCTGCGCCAAAGCCTGCTGACGCATTCTTCTTCTGTGCAAGGATTAAAGCTACCATAGCTATATTTGAAACTAAAACAAGAACACATACTATAATAAAAGGAATACTCATTTCAAGACCTCCCGTCCGTATTCATCAACGCTTATTTTAACATACGTCAGGACAAATAGCAAGCATTTTTATTATTTTTTGCAAAAATTAATCTTTACAGAACATATATGTCCCGTTCTGCCAATAAACTATTTACAGGTTACCTAGGTGTGAGAGCAAAATGAAAAAAGCGTCAATTTCGGTAAAAAAGCGGTTAATATTTATGCTTACGTGCTTTGAGGTATTATTTTTTCTGCTGTTTATAAGGGTGCTGTACATACAGTATTTTGAGGCAGACTACTACCAGCAGCGTGCCTTTGAGCAGCAGACAAGGGACAGACTTATTGCACCCCGCCGAGGGGACATACTGGACAGAAACGGCGTACCCATAGCCACAACAAAATCAGCGGCGTCGGTCAGTGTAATACACGCCCAGATAGAGGACGAGGAGGGCGTGGCACGTCAGCTTTCGGAAATGCTGGAGCTTGACTATAATGATGTACTTGAAAAGGTCAAAAAAAAGGTTGCTCTCACCCGAATAAAAACCAAGGTTGACGCCGAAACCGCACGCAAAATTGAGCAGCTGCAGCTAAAGGGCGTTAAGGTGGACGAGGATATTCAGCGCATTTATCCATTTAAGTCGCTTGCCTCGCAGGTAATAGGCTTTGTTGGCAAGGACAATCAGGGCATAATAGGTCTGGAGTCCAAATATGAAAAGGAATTAAAGGGCGAGCAGGGCAAAATTTTGACCCAGACCGACGGCAAGGGCAGGGAGATTACAAACGGCGACAGGCTGCGCACAGCCCCCGTTGACGGCGCGTGCCTTGTAACCTCGCTTGATGTAAACATACAGCTTTTTGCCGAGCAGACCCTTGAAAAGGTACTCTCCTACAAGCAGGCAAAGCGCGGCTCAATTATAGTGATGAATCCGCAGAACGGTGAAATTTACGCCATGGCAGGCAAGCCCGACTTTGACTTAAACTCTCCCTTTGAAATAAATGACGAGTCGCTGAAAGCTGTTTGGGACACCCTTTCCGCCAAGGAAAAAAACGACGCCCTCAACAGAATGTGGCGCAACTTTAACATAAACGATACCTACGAGCCAGGCTCAACCTTCAAGGTTATCACCTCTGCCGCAGGGCTTGAGGAGGGTGTTGTTACTGAAAATGACAGCTTTAACTGCGGCGGCGGCAGAGAGGTGGCAGGCAGATACATAAAATGCTGGCGCTCACCCCGCTCACATGGCAGCGAAACCTTTGTGCAGGGCGTACAGAACAGCTGCAACCCAGTATTTATGGACGTTGCCGCAAGGCTTGGCAGCGATAAATTTTATGAATATATGCTCAAATTCGGCTTTGACAAAAAAACAGGCATAGACCTGCCTGGCGAGGCTGTAGGCATTATGCACAAAAAAGAGAACATAGGCCCTGTGGAGCTTGCTACAATGAGCTTTGGTCAGTCATTCCAAATAACACCCATGCAGCTTTTGCGTGCCATATCCTCAGTAATAAACGGCGGCAGGCTGATAACGCCGCACTTTGGCACAGAGCTGAGGGACAGGGAGGGCAACACGCTTAAAACCATTGACTACGGTGAAGCCCCCACAAGCATATCAAAGCCGACCTCCGACAGAATGAGACCGATACTTGAAAGCGTTGTACAGGTAGGCTCGGGCAACAAGGCATATATCCCCGGCTACCGCATAGGCGGCAAAACCGCCACAAGTGAAAAGCTGCCACGCCGCAGCGGCAAATATATAGCCTCGTTCTGTGCCTTTGCGCCTGCCGAAAACCCACAGGTAATAGCACTTGTGCTTGTTGACGAGCCGCAGGGCGTATACTACGGCGGTCAGGTTGCAGGCCCTGTTATGAAGGAGCTGCTTGAAAATATTTTACCCTACCTTGGCATTGAGCCGCAGTATAATGAAGATGAGCAGAAAATGAAGGACGTTGTGCCCGTTACCGTACCCGATTTTAAGGGCAAAACCGTTGCAGATGTCAAAAGCGAGCTGCAAAAGCTTGGCATAACTGCCGACTTTGCAGGCGAGGGCGACACCGTAAAAACCCAGCTCCCCTCTCCCGGTGAAAAAATAAATCCGCAAAGTAAAATAATTTTGTATACAGATTAAGAAAAAAAGTGTATAATTGTAAGTAGAGTTTGGAGCTGAGGAAACTCTGAGTAATTCACTAAAGCAGATTTGAGAGTAAATTTTTCAGACCAACGAAAATGACCGCAGGCGCAGTACGGTTTCAAAATTATTTTATAATTTTGAAAGTCCGCAGGACTTCAAATTTTACAAGTAAAATTTGAACCTTGCTGCGTTAAGGGAGTTTGAGGAAGGTATGGGAAACGTTTGGATTTATAATATAAATCCAAATCCCTTCGGGATGAGCTTTTGTAACCACAAAAGCTCACGTGCCAAATCTGTAAAAGATTAATTAATCAGAGGTTCCCTAAGAAAGGAGCGCTATTATGAAATTAAACGAGCTTATTAAAAATATAAACGGCACTGTTTTATGCGGCAGTACCGATATTGACATAACAAACCTTACAATTGACTCACGCAAGGCAGGCGAGGGCAGTTTATTTGTGTGCATTTACGGCATACACGCCGACGGACACAAGTTTATCCCCTCTGCCTTTGAAAACGGCTGTCGTGCCGTAATATGCGAGCGTGATACCGATAATCTGCCTGAGGGCATTACCGCCATACGTGTTGAAAACTCACGTGAGGCACTTTCGCAGATTGCAAAGGAGTTTTACGGCAATCCGTCATCACAGTTCAGTCTTATAGGCGTAACAGGCACAAACGGCAAAACCTCCACCACCTATTTTATGGAGAGCGTTTTAAAAACACTTAACAAAAAGACAGGCGTTATAGGCACTGTTGAAATACGCTATGACGGTGAAAAGGTGCCTGTACACCTTGCAACCAGCACCACCCCCGACACAATAGAGCTTAACGAGCTTTTCCGCCTTATGGCTGACAGGGGCGCAGATGACGTTGTTATGGAGGTCAGCTCACACTCGCTGGAGCTTAAAAAGGTAGCAGGGCTTGAATTTGAGGCGGCTATCTTCACCAACCTTACACAGGACCACCTTGATTTTCATGGCACAATGGAAAACTATGCGCATGCAAAGGCAAAGCTGTTTAAAATGTGTAAGCATGGCATAGTAAACATTGACGATAAGTGGAGCGATACCATAATTAATGCGGCAGACTGCCCTGTTACCACCTTTGGCATTGACAACCCTGCTGATATACGTGCGGTAAATGTTGAGCATTTTATGGATAAATCCACATTTGATGTAGATATTGAGGGCAAAACCTATCACTTTACACTGCACGTACCAGGTCGCTTCAGCGTATACAATGCACTTGGCGTAATTGCGGCGTCGCTTGCACTCGGCATAGCACCCGATAACATTCTTGAGGGCATAAACCAAATCAAAGGTGTACCGGGACGTATACAGAACGTGCCAAACGACAAGGGCTTTAATGTCATTGTTGACTATGCGCACTCTCCCGACGGTGTTGAAAACATACTTAAAGCCGTAAGGGAGTTTACAAAGGGCAGAATTATCACTGTTTTTGGCTGCGGCGGCGACAGGGACAGAACAAAGCGCCCTATTATGGGACGTCTTGCGGCAGAGCTTGGCGACATATCCATATTGACTTCGGATAACCCACGCTCGGAGGAGCCAATGGATATTTTAAAGGAAATTGAGGTTGGCGTTAAGCCCGTAACCGACAGCTACGAGATGATTGTTGACAGAAGAGAGGCAATCTATCGTGCCGTTGCACTTGCACAGCCCGGCGACAGCGTGGTTATTGCTGGCAAGGGACATGAGGACTACGAAATATTCAAGGACAAAACAATCCACTTTGACGATGTGGAGGTTGCAGGCGAGGCACTGGAGGCACTGGACAAATGATACTTACACTTGGAGAAATAGCATCTGCATGCGGCGGTACGCTCTGCGGCAGTGATGTTACGATAAACGGTATTTCAACAGATACAAGAACGATTAAAGGCGGTATGCTTTTTATTCCGCTCAAAGGCGAGAGCTTTGACGGGCACAATTTTATAAAAACCGCAGCCGACAACGGCGCAGCAGCCGTGCTGTCGGCAATTGACGGCGACTTTGGCATACCCTATGTTAAGGTAGAGGACACCCGCCTTGCAATGGGTGCACTTGCCGCCTACTATATCAAAACACTTAATATACCCACCGTTGCCATTACGGGCAGCGTTGGCAAAACCACCACAAAGGACATTGTTGCCTCGGTGCTTGCACAGCATTTTAACGTGTACAAGACACAGGGCAACCTCAATAACGACATAGGTGTTCCGCTTACAATTTTTTCACTTACAGGCGAGCATACCGCAGCCGTTATTGAAATGGGTATGAACCACTTTGACGAAATAAGCTACCTCACAAATATCACAAGGCCCGATATTGCGCTTATAACCAACGTAGGTGTATCGCATATTGAAAACTTAGGCAGCAGAGAGGGCATATTAAAGGCTAAGTGTGAAATTTTTGAGGGACTCAAGGACGGCGGCACAGCCATTGTAAACGGCGATAACGATATGCTTATAACCCTGAGGGGCAAAATGGATAACCTTGTGCTTTTCGGCACAGACCCGTCCTTTGACCTGTATGCCAACAATATAACAGAGCATGGCATAGACGGCATAGGCTGCACCATTCACAGGGGCAGCGCCGCCTTTGATGTAAATATACATATCCCCGGCAGACACATGGTAAGCAATGCACTTGCGGCGGCGGCTGTGGGCTTTGCGCTGGGTATGGGTGCTGATGAAATAAAAGCTGGTATTGAAAGCTTTGAGCCTACAAAAATGCGTATGGATATAATACGTACGGAAAAACTTACAATTATAAATGACGTATATAATTCAAACCCCGTATCAGCAATGGCGGCTGTTGACGTGCTTGCGGCGGCGCAGGGCAAAACGTGCGCCATACTCGGCGATATGTTTGAGCTTGGCTCCTTTGCACCAAAGCTGCACTATGAGCTTGGCGAGTACACCGCAAAAAAGGGCATTGATGAAATTGTCTGCATAGGCGAAATAAGCAAAAATATGTATGAGGGTGCTTTGTCGGTAAGGCAGGGTGGAGTACACTACTTTGCCACACAAGAGGAGTTTTTTAAAGAGATTTCTTCCATAGTACAGGACGGTATGACCGTACTTGTAAAAGCCTCCCGAGGCATGCGCTTTGAACAGACAACGGAAAAATTAAGAGAGGAATAAACCAATGTATACAATAGATAATGTAATTTACGCTATACTGCTAGCTTTTGCTGTAAATGTAATTTTATGTCCGCTTATTATACCTATGCTCAGAAAGCTGAAATTCGGGCAGAACGTAAGGGACGACGGTCCGCAGAGCCACCTTGTAAAAAGCGGTACGCCAACCATGGGCGGCGTCATGATTGTGCTTGCCTTTGCAGCAGCCACACTGCCGTTTATATTCGGCGGCAACCATGACGCTAAGGCGGTGCTTTTAATTACCGTAGGCTACGGCATTGTAGGCTTTATTGACGATTATATCAAGGTTGTCAAAAAGCGTTCCTTGGGTTTAAGAGCTTGGCAGAAGATTGTTTTTCAGCTTATAGTAACGGCGGCTTTTGCCTACTATATTTATAATTATACCGACCTTGGCACAGGTATTATTATACCATTTATCGGCAAAGAGATTGACCTTGGTGTGCTGTACATTCCGTTCCTTTTCTTTGTAATGGTGGGTACGGTAAACAGTGTAAATCTTACAGACGGTCTTGACGGACTTGCCTCTGGCGTTACTGCACTTGTCGGCACATTCTTTATGATTGCCGCTTTCCAGATTGGCAGTGGTCTTTCACCTGTCTGCGGTGCAGTTGTAGGCTCACTTTTAGGCTTTCTGCTGTTTAACTCCTACCCTGCAAAGGTGTTTATGGGCGACACAGGCTCGCTTGCACTCGGCGGCTTTGTTGCAAGTACGGCTGTTCTGCTTAAAATGCCGCTTATGCTTGTAATTGTAGGTCTTATATACGTGTGTGAGTCGGTTTCCGTTATTCTTCAGGTTGGCTATTTTAAGCTCACACATGGCAAAAGAATATTTAAAATGGCGCCAATTCACCACCACTTTGAGCAGTGCGGCATGAAGGAAACCAAGGTTGTGGCACTTTTCTATATAATTACGGCAATTATGTGCCTTGTAGGCTATCTGGCAATATAATATTTTCGGAGGATAAAAAATGGAATTAGCAAATAAAAAGGCTCTTGTCTGCGGTATGGCAAGAAGCGGTATTTCGGCAGCAAAAATGCTTGCAAAAAAGGGTGCGCTTGTTACCCTGCAGGACTTAAAAACAGAGGATAAATTAAACGCAGAGGATATAACAGCACTTAAATCGGCAGGTGTTACGCTTTATTTAGGCGCAAACCCCGACGAGATTGTATCAGGCTTTGATATGCTTGTGTTAAGCCCGGGCATACCAACCGACCTGCCCTTTGTGTTAAAGGCAAGGGAGGCTGGCGTTGAGGTGCTTGGCGAGGTAGAGCTTGCCTACAGGCTTTGCAAGGCACCCGTTGTTGCAATTACAGGCACAAACGGCAAAACCACAACTACCACCCTTGTAGGTGAAATTATGCAGAATTTTAACAACGATACCTTTGTTGTTGGCAACATAGGCACACCTTTTTCTGACTATGTTGACGATATTAAGGAAACAAGCTGCGTTGTTGCGGAGATGTCAAGCTTTCAGCTTGAAACAATAAAGGAGTTTCACCCCAAGGTAAGTGCGGTGCTTAACATAACTCCCGACCACCTCAACCGCCATAAAACGCTTGAAAACTATATTGCCGCTAAGGAACGTGTGTTTGAAAACCAGAGCGAAAGCGACTACACCATTTTAAACTACAACGACCCTGCCACAAGGGATATGGCTAATCGCACAAAGGCAAATGTTATTTATTTTTCACTTGATAAAAAGCTTGACGGCGGCATATACTCCGATGAAAAGAGCATATATATTGACTGTATGGGCTACAGCGAAAAGGTAGTCGATATTGACGAGCTTAATATCCTTGGCGGACACAATGTTGAAAAT
>CABUWB010000015.1 GCA_902495025.1 uncultured Eubacteriales bacterium | reverse complement strand
CCACCTGTGCCTCAAACACACCCGCACGCACCTGCTCAAACACAGGCTCGCTATGGTAGCCCTCACCCTCCAGCGTTGCATTTATTCCAAGCACCGCATCATTTGCAGTCTGCGCTGTTATAATGGTTTTTCCGTTTTTACGGGTAAGTGTTGTCTGCACATCACCATAGCTGCGTGTACGCATTATTGCCGCAACGGTATTTTTGATTATACTCTGTCCCTCCTGTGCCGAAAGGAAATTGCCGCACTGGCTGTCAATATCCGCCGCAAAAACCGCAGTATGCCCTAAACCGTACTGCCACTTTGCAAGCACAGGCTCATTGTTATTATGCGAAAGCACAACATCTGCCGCTGCTTTTCTCTCGCTTGCAATATAACCGTTTAAAGCAGGCATATTTTCAATACCCGAAAGTATACCGAAATCACCGTTTACATCAGGATAAAACTCCTCATTGTTAATATATTTTTTATTTGAAAGGGCAGTTTCTCTTTCAAATATTTTTGGCAAATCGGTAAATTCATCAGTATAATAATATCTGCCGCCTGCGTCCTCTGCAATTGTCTTCAACAGGTCCGTTGCGGAGTCCTCACCTACAGCTACGGTAGATACACTTATACCGCTTGTTGCCGCCCTTGCAATAACGGCATCATAGCCGCTGTCCTCACCCTGACCGTCTGTCATAAGTATAATGTGCTTTGAGTCTGCATCGTAGGCAGAAAGCGCATTGACAGCCTCATTAAAGGCAGGCAGAATACTTGTTCCACCGCCGTCATTTATACCGTAAATACTGTTTTTTATATTTTCGGTGTTACCGTCAATTTTTACAGGCTTACTAATCCATGCAAAGGAATCATCAAAGGCAAGTACACCCACGCTGTCGCCGCTGTCAAGTGTTTCAACCGAGCGCACCATAGCCTCTTTAACAAGCTCCAGCTTACTTACGCCATAGCTGCCGCTGCTCATACTGCCCGAGCGGTCCACCACCATAACAATAGCGGTGTTCTTTTTATTATCCTCATCAGACATATTCATATTTACGGGCAGAATTTCCTCAAGCACTGTATCCTTATAGCCGCCGGGAGCAAGAGAGTTTTCACCCGCAGTAACCAAAAGACCGCCTGCCGAATTTTTAACATAGCTTTGAAGCGCCTGTACAAATTCACTGCTCATCTCATAGTATGGACAGTCTGCCATTACGACAGCCTCATATTTATTAAGCGAGTCGGGGGATTTTGGTGCTGCGCCTATATCCTGCCTGTCTACCCTTACACCACCGCTTTTTAAAAGCTGTTCAACACTGCTGCCGCTGTTATTGTATTCAAGCAGCAGTATTGCAGGAGCTGATTTAATATAGCTGTGGGAATAAGCAGTGTTATTTTGATAATATTTATCGGCGGCAGGCTCAATAACAGCCTTAAATTCAATATTGCCGCTGCCCTCAATGTCAGTGTTTACCACAAAACGGTTTTCACCTATATTCACCTGTGCGGTTTTTTCAAATACCTTTTTTCCGCCTGCATAAAGAGTAATGTTGACATCCTCCATGGCGGTGCTTTCTATAACAATTTCCGCATTGCACTGCGAGGAAATAAGATACTCGGGCACATCAAGGCTTTTAAGCTGAACCTCTGCACCCGGCGCATTATCAAAGCCAACAATTTTAACCTGCACGCCCTGATTTTGCAGCGACCTTATATATGCCACAGTATCTCCCTCGTTTTCGCTGCCGTCGGTAAGCAACACAAGGCGCTTGCCTGTACCGCTTTTAAAAAGTGATGCGGCAGTTTCCGCACCTGACTGTATATTGGTTGCGCTGCCGTCAGACAAAGAGCTTATGCTATATTTATCCGTATTGGCAGCAGCAGAGGATATTATATCACCCTTTCTGCCAAATGTAACCGCTGCGGTATAATCATCCTCGGGCTTGTATTCAAGCGCCTTATTTATAAAATCAAGCTCAGAGGCAATATTATCCTCCATGCTGTCTGAAATATCAACGGCAAATACCGTTGTAATGCCCTTTGAGGGCAGAGTTATTTCGGGCTTGAATATTGCTGTGGCAAGCAGAATTAACACCATACCTCTCAGTACCGCACCCGTAATTGTAAAATTATTTCTGTGTCTGTATATAAACAGTGCAAACTCACATATAAGCACAATAAGCGCAATAATAAGGCAGAGCCATACAATGTCATAATTATACTTAAGCAGGGTTTTGCCGCCCTCGTTTACACTGCCCTCTGTTTCATAATTAAAATACTGCTCGTCACTGTATGCTATATTTACGCCAAAAGGCTCATAAACAGATGAGCCGTTAATCTTCTGTTCAAGATAATATATTCCCGGCTCGTCAGCCTTAAACGCCTGTACAGGAAACGGTGGAGCAAGCTTTACGGTATCTCCGCCCGGTTTTACTACTTTTACCTCCTGCGCAAGAGGAGATATGTTAAGCTCTGTTTGCACACCGCACTGTATATTGCCGCCCTCAACAGCACCGTCAGGGAAAAAGCTGTTTATAATATCATAAATTAGTACAGGAAAGTCCATTTTAAGCGGCAAATCAGAGTTGCTTAAATCAAAGCCTATAACCGCTATTTTCTGTTTGCCTGTACTGCCTGCAAAAATAAGTGGCGTTTCGGGCGAGGATACAAGCTCGCTGCCCCATGCAGGCAGGGTTATTTTTTTGCTTTTGTATACTGAAAAGGCAGGCTTGTTTGTAAGACTTATTTCATTGCTGTCCTTTGCTTTTACAGAGGAAATTACAACCTCCTCACCCACATCAAAAAGAGAATTTTTGTCGGGATTTACAATTATAATATGTCCGTCAGTCGGCAGCTCATCAGGCACACTGCCGTTAAATATGTAAAGATTATAGCCCGACAGCTTATCTGTACCGCCTGTCTGGTTTTTGTATATACTGACAGATGGCATTACACCAAGAGCCCTTTCAAGAAAGGCATTTTCACCACTTACAAGCACCTTTTTTTCAGAGCCTGATGTAATAACCGCATAGGCTGTATCGTCAGATGTAAAATTATCAGAGCTTTGCAGTTGCGCCTTAATCTCCTTTGCACCCGAGGTAAGCTGTGTAAAAACAATATCCTTTGTTTCGTCTGGTGCAAGGGTAATATCCCTGCTGTCATACAGCTTTCCGTCTGCATATATGCCAACCGTATTCTGTATTGTCTGAGAGCTGAAGTTTTTAACCTTGCCCAGTACCCTTGTATTTTTGCCGTCATCAGATGCGGTCAGTGATATTATGCCACAGTTGTTAAATGCCGCACCGTAGGTATAGGACGTAACGCTGTCCGACTCAAAACCCATATCAGAAAAAATTACAAGGCTTTCACCCTCCTCGGCAGATGGCATAACATCATAATCAACGCTCTGGTAGCTTTGTTCTATTTCCTCAATCTGCTTAATAACGTAGCTTTTGTCGCCCGAGTTGCTGACAACAGGGCTTTGCTGAGAGTTAAGCGTAACAACTGAAAACACACTGCCGCTCCTTGCAGACCTCACAAGTGCAGCAGCATCCGCCTTAGCCATATCCAGCCTTGTTTTATCTCCCTCAAGTGCCGACATACTAAGGCTGTTGTCAATTACCAGCTTATATCGGTTTACATCATTTTCAGCCTTGATATAGGGCGATGTCATTGCAAGCACACAAAAAAGTGCCGCAATAAGCTGCAAAAGCATAAGCAAGTTTTTTCTTAATTTCTGTAAGGACCGCTCTGCATTGCTGTTAAGCTGTGCCGTATTCCACAAAAAGGTTGATGATACACTTACGTCATGTCTTTTTTTCTTAAAAAGATAAAGCGCAAGTATCATTGGCACTATAATAAGCCCCGCAAAAGCGGCAGGTCTTAAAAACCACATAGTATCACTCCAGCGAGCTGAAATAGTCCCTTACAATATCCTTTACGCCGTAAGGAATTTCATCCTGCTCAATATTCTTCATAGCCTCGTTTTTATACTCATTGTATACATCGGTATAGGGTACAATTTCACCTTTTTCACCACTTGTACCTGTTTTTATTTTATCTCCCGTTCCGTCATTTCCGTTTCCGTTAAGCTCTGCGTCGTAGTCGCCGTACTGCTGCGCATTTGAGGTATAAACATTGGCGTTTGGTATTGTACCGCTGCCCCTCTGTGTACCGCCGCTCTGATCCTGCTGGCTCTGACCCATGCCTTGTCCCTGAATCTGCTGACCTTGCTGACCCTGCTGTGTACCGCTTCCGCTTTGCGCCGCAGCACCGCCAAGCTCCTCGCTTGTTTTTGCAAGGTCCTTATTGAGCTTTTCAATAGCGTCACGTATATCCTTGTTCTGTTTTGCAAGCTCATTTATCTTGTCGGAAAACTCACTTAAATTCTGTGAAACCTCAGCAAGCTGTTCATCAGTAAGCTCATTTTGCAGTGTGCCGCCAAGCTCGTCAAGCAGCTGCTTTGTTTCCTCATCAATGCCCGAGGTCTGCGCTGCGGCTTTGAGCGCCTTGCCCAGCTCCTTGATTTCATCATCTGTCATATTTTTAAGGTTGTCATTTAAGTTTTTTATTTCCTCGTTAAACTGCTCAATGTTGCCGCTTTCAAGCATTTCACCTATATTTTGTGTTGCCTTGTTCTGCGACAGCTTGCTGCCTATGGTTTTAAGCTGTGCATTTTCACTGTTTTCCACAATTTTTTTAAGCTTGGTCTGTCCTTTCATTATTGTATTGACAGCCTCACTCTTATTATCCGCCTTTGACAGCTCCTTTTTTAGGCTGTTCATCTCGCTCTTAATCTCCTTCTTCTGCTTTGCTGTAAGGTTTGAGGTATCTATTTTTTCCGTCATAGCCTTAACCGACTCATCTAAAAGCTCGTGCATTTCCTGCTGTGCTGCAAGCTCTGCACTTGGCTGAATGGGCACAAAATATGCTGCCGCAAAAAGCAGCGCTGCCGCAAGGGGCGCAATAAGCATATACCTTTCGGGTTTAATGCCATAAAGAGCTTTAAAATCCGCATTTTTCGCGCAGTCAACTGCATCGCCAAGCACCATTTGTTCAAGCTGCGAGGGATTTTTTTTAAGCATAATTTCCATGGAGGTTACAAAGCGTTCCTTATATCCAAGGCTGTCAGCAATGCGTGCGGTTTTATAATCCGACGGACGCATAAACTGACACATAATAAGTGCTGTTGCCATAATTGCCACAGGCAGGACAGCCGCAATATCAAAAACTCCATATACATAACGGAACTTTGAAAACAGCACAAGCACTGCGTCAAGGGCAAGTGCCAGTGTAAGTGCCGTTAACGCAGTGCTTATAATAAATTTTAAGTGTATTCTGTTTTTAAGGGGCCTTAAATACTTTAAAAGCTGTTCCATAAAAACACCTCTTGCTTATTGTTCCTTATTTTCGTTAGGTGCTGCTGTTTCTGCTGTAACTGTTTTTTCGGGTAGTATACGCTTTTTACGCTTCACTCTCTTAATAGGTACAATATTTTTGGACGCCAGCTTCAGCAGTAAATATGAAACCAGTATATAGAGTACCGCAACTATATGCCATACCTGTATATACTTAGGAGACAGACTGTTTATATCCAGCATTTCACCGAAAAAGCTCCACATATTATCAGTACCCATCTGGGTATCAATAATAGAAATGAAGCTTACAACAGGGTTAAGCATAATAAGCAGTATACATATTATACCCAGAATAAATCTTTCAGCAGCCTTAATTGAGGTAGCCTCCGCAATACCTATAATTGCAGCAGTTGCAATAAATGTACCAAGTGAAATACCCAGAATTGCAAGGTTTGTTATTGCAGTTGCGGCAGCCGTCTTTTTAATAACGGTAGAAAAAAGCAGAGAAATGCTGCCAACAAAAGCCGCATAAATAATCATAAATACAGTATTGAAAATAAAGCCTATAACCGATATGCCGCCATAGTAAAAAATAACGGAGTATACAGGCATTGATGCAACAATCATAAGGCATACAAGCATAATTGAGCTCATAAGCTTGCCTACCACAATATCCCAGCCTGTCATACGGGTAATAAGCATAAAATCAAGGGTCTGCCTCTCCCTTTCACCGCTTATGGAGCTGCTTGTAAAAGCAGGCACAACAAAGGTAATTGCAACCATCTGAAAGCCCAGTATGCCGAGATAAGCACCCGCAACATATTCGGGATTAAAGCCGTTATAGCTGTTAAGGTCAATCATTTTAAGCACAGAGCCTGTTATAAGCGCAAGCACCGCAAGGTATATGGTAAGACCAACATAAACCTTTGCATTTCTGAAAAATACTCGCATATCCTTTCTGAATACGGGATTAAGCATTCTCCTCACCTCCTGTAAGCTGCATAAAGATATCCTCCAGATTACCCTCTTTTTCCCGGAAAGAAAGTACAGGTATACCGTTTGATACCGTCTGTGCAAGTATACGTGCAAGCCCCTCATCATCACCCCTGTAGGAGAAGGTTATATCAAAGGTATTGCTTACAATGTCGCTTACATCGGGCATCTGTTCCAGCATAAAGGTAATCTCCTGCATTTTATCAAGCGGCTTTATCTCTATAATGCGCTCCTTTGAAATATGACGCATAATATCCGTAACAGAGCCGCTGTCAACCATCTGTCCATGGTTTATTATGCCTATTTCAGTACACATTTCCGCAAGCTCGGGCAGAATATGAGAGCTGATAATAATGGTTTTATCAAGTGTGCTTAACTGTTTAAGCACCTCTTTCATTTCAATCCTTGCCCTTGGGTCAAGACCTGAGGCAGGCTCATCAAGTATAAGTATATCGGGGTCGTGTACAAGCGCCCTTGCAAGGCAAAGCCTTTGCTTCATACCCCTTGAAAGGCTGTCAACGTAAGCCTTTCTTTTATGTGAGAGGTCAACCAGTTCAAGCAGGTTATCAATAATTTCCCCTCTCTGCTCGTATGGGATATAATATGTACCTGCATAAAAATCCATATACTCGTCAACCCTTAGGTCGGTATAGACACCGAAAAAGTCGGGCATATAGCCTATTTTCTGCTTTAACAGGTCAGCATTCTGTGATACATCAATACCGTCAATTATAACACTGCCCTCATTGGCAGACAATAGCCCAGCCATTATCTTCATTGTAGTTGTTTTGCCTGCGCCATTTGGACCTACAAAGCCGAAAATGCTGCCCTTATTTACATGCATATCAAGGTGGTCAACTGCTGTAAATTTACCGTATTTTTTTACAAGTCCTTCAATTTTAAGCATATAACCACCCCCTTAGTTGTAATATTTTATTGTAGGCAAAGGCACATAGTTATCCTGAAAACCTGCTGCCTTAATACGTATTTTTCCGTCAGCGTCGGTATAAAAATCTGCCGCATCTGCCGCAATAAATTTTTCATTGTTTTCCAAATCGTCCCAGCGGTTTGTCATATTGTTGTAGATATAGGTGTTATCCGCATCATTATACCAGTTAATTCTGAATGCTTCCCTGTTTGGATTGCCAAAACTAAGCTCTACATTATCATATAAATTGTAAACAAAAAGCTCATCATCTTCAATTTCGGCAGTATCAGTTGATTCAAGCTCGGGAACATAGCTGCTGCCAAGGGTATTAGCGCCTGCAAGTGCAGATAAGTCAACCTCTTTTTCATCTCTGAAAACATTAGTACAGTTAGCCTTTAACTTTTTATTTTTAACGGTTGTATCCGCTCCGTAAATAACATCAGCAGAAAAGCCAAGTACAACCGCTTTTAAGCTGATATCCGCATAATTTACCTTGCTGCCGCTGTCATATTCGCTGCATATACCCTCAACTATATCCTGCTCCATTTCAAGACGATAGCTGTTCTCAATGTTATTTCTTCTGTCAAAGCGGATTGTATTGGGATACACAACATCATCAAACTCATAAAGGGACTTTGGAGTAAGAGCTGAAATATTTATACCCAGCTCATCAATCCTAATACTGCCTCCGTCGTCAATATCCTCTAATTTGTACATATCATAAATACCGTCATCACCAGCAAGAATAAATACAGCCTCGGTAAAATCAATACCTGTATTATTTATAAGCTCGCCCGTAATAATTCCGTTTGCGTCAATCGAAACAGTGCCGTCAAAGCCGCCGTTTACGGCATAGCTGCCGCCCAGGGTAAGGTAGGTGCTGCCCCACTTTGTTTTGCCTGACTGCTCTATTACGCTGCCGCTGTCAGAGGTAATAATTCTGGCGACTACCTCTTTTTTATCATCATTCTGCGGCATACCAGCGGCGGAATTATAGCCGCCATAATAACGGTTATAGTTGTAATTGCTTACGTCTATTATTTCAGGATTGCCCTCGGGTACAATATCAATATCACCCTTGGAAGGCGAAACAATATTCATATAGGTTTTAAGCGCAGCATTACCGCCCGAGGCAGAGCGCAGGTCAACATAATTGATTACGCTTGCAATAGGCTTTTTATAAACGGTGTTAAAGCTTACAAGGTAAACAAGTATGCTTATGCCAAATGCCGCTGCAGGTATAATTTTAAGTGCGTTTTCCCTTTTGTCCTTGCGCTTTAGAATAACGTAAAGCACAGGTATAAAGGCAACGTATATGTAAATAATTGCAAAAATAACCTTTATTGTGTTGTCAGTAAGGTTAGGCAGTCTGTCAGTATAACCGATAAAGTTTTCGTCAATTGATTCCCTCAGTGTATTTTCCTCACTGCAGCTATATGCAATATCAACTATCTGCATTGCAAATGGGTCGCTGCTTACAGCATTGACATCTGCAAAATCACAGTCCAGCAGAATTATATATCCCCTGCCTGTTTTATGACATTCAAATGCCTTATTTGATGGAATATTCAAGCCGCCGTCATAGCTGACAGCAAGACTGCTTTCGGGCATATTATCAAGCCCGAGCCTGTCAATTGAGCCAATACGGCTTTTATTTCCCACAAGCATAACACTGCCGTTATTTACGGTACCAAGCAGCTCACTTAACTGACCGTCGCTCATTGCCGCAAAGTCATAGTCATTTGCAACAAACACATTTACGCAATCAAGGTTTACTGTTGCCATGCCAAAGGTATCCGTAAGGTCAACCACAGGACCATTGGAGCTTGTGTAATAGCCGGGTTTAAGATATGTAAGATAATCGGGGCTGTCAGAAAGCAGACCTACCCAGCAATCCTCGTCCGAGCCTACACTGATAGGACAGGACTGCTGTGCAACAACATTCTTGCCCTTTGTAAGCTGAATGCTTATTTCTCTTTGTATGTATTTAACAGGCGCATTAAAGCTGACGGTTTTGCTGCCGCCTGCGGCAATTTCAACCGACCTTGCAAACTGGTTATATTGGGATTTTGATGAAGAAAAGTCGGTGTCGCATACAGACATAAAGGACACCTCTCCATTGAAGTTTTTATTTGAATTGTTTGTAACCGTAACGGTTATGGGAATACTGCTGCCTATTTTGGCATAACCACCGAAGCCTGCTGTGGCCTCGATGGTATAGTCATTTGAAAGTACAGGTGCGGCATTGGCGCTTGCCCAGAATAAAGGCAGAGCAGCAGATAAAATCATTGACGCTATAAGCACCACAGCAATTATCGCCGCAAGTTTTCTTTTCTTTTCAGCTTTCATCTTTTTCATTTTGTATCCCCTTATAAAAAATGATATATATAATTATTCATTTTGATTATACCATAAAGCAAAATTTTTTCAATATAAAAAACAAACCTTTTGTTTTTTGTAATATTTATACACCAATATTATCTGTCGTATGGGAATAAAATTTGACACAGTTTATGATATATTGTAAAATTAATAAACAAATGATATGTGAGGCGGTAATTATATGGAGTATAATAAACAGCAAAAGGACGCTATCTTTAAAAGAGGCGGCGAAATAAAAAACATACTTGTATCCGCAGGTGCAGGCTCAGGTAAAACAGCCGTACTTGCCGAGCGTGTAACAGAAATGGTATGCAGCACAGAAAACAATATTAACATTGACAATCTGCTTATTATGACCTTTACAAAAAATGCCGCATCTGAAATGCGTGAGCGTATAGGCAATAAACTGAAGGAAAGACGTGACAAGCTTATAATTTCAGGCGGAAATACAGAGGAAATAATAAATATCAAAAATCAGCTTTCACTCTTAAATAAGGCTAATATCACCACCATTGACTCCTTTTGCAACAATGTTGTAAGGCAGTATTTTTATAAAGTGGATATTGACCCTGGCTACCGAATAGCAGGCGATGACAGTTGTCAGGAACTTACAAAGCTCATAGGCGAAGCAATGGACGAAATATTTGAGGAAAAACTAACTGCAAATGACAGCGATTTTTTAATGCTTATGGAGTATTTCTGTCCTAAAAGATTTGATGATGAAAAACTGCGTGAAATAATATTTAAAATAAACAGAATTCTTTCCTCTGTGCCTTATCCCGAAAAATGGCTGGAGGACGCACTGTCATATTATGACAGCGGAAATGCTTTAATGAGTGACAAAATGCTTGAGCTTATAAAAAAATATATAGCACATATCAGCGCAGGCGGTAAAGCAATTCTCGATAATGCCTTTGCACTTATAAACGATATTGACAGCAGATATTCAGACGACCCCGAAATATACCTCAACAAAAAATATGTTAAGTATAAAGAAGTCTTTAATCAGATGAGGGAAATGCTGAACACATGTATTTATGATGACTTTGATTATATGTCATTATATAATTTATTTAACACTCCCCTCCCCGCACTCAGCGGCGGCAAGGCAGCAGCACCCGACCTTCTTTCCGATGCTTTTGAAAAACTGAAAGATTACAAGGCTATTTTTAAAAAGCAGTTTTATGACAAAATAAGCGGTGAAATATTTGCTTTGGAACCCGATACGCTAAATGGCATTATCAAGGAACATTACAATTTAATACGCGCGCTGTTTGCACTTTTAAGAGAGATAAACACACGCTACGGCGAAAAGAAAAACGAGCTTTCACTTGCCAGTTTTTCCGATATAAATCATTATTGCATAAAAATACTGCTTAATGACGACGGCACACCCACGCCTGAAGCTTTGGAGTACAGGAGCAGATTTACTGAAATTATTGTCGATGAATATCAGGATAACAATACTTTGCAGGAATATATACTTGGCGCTCTCAGCTTAGAAAAGGATAATCTCTTTATGGTAGGTGACATAAAGCAGAGCATTTATAAATTCCGACACGCAAACCCCGATATTTTTGCACAAAAATATAACAGCTTTAATAAAGATGACTTATCAAAAGGTGATATTTGTATACGCCTTAATGCCAACTATCGTTCAAGAAAATCCGTACTGGATTTTGTAAACCTTGTTTTTTACCAGTTGATGCGTCTTGATTTTGGCGGTATTGAATACACCGCTGCAGATGCACTTAATGCAGGTGCAGAATTTCCTCCCCTTACAGACGGACAAAGCGCTGAATGTAATGAGCTGATTTTATGCCGCAAAGCAAATGATAATGAAGAGGAATTTTCAACCGAAATTGCCTCTCTTAAATCGGATGAGCTTGAAGCGCATATTATAGCACGCAGAATAAGCGAGCTTGTGGACGAAAATAATCCGACTATGGTATTTGATTTAAAATTAAATGACTATCGCCCATGCAAACTGTCGGATATAGCAATACTTATGCGTTCATCAAACAAGCCTGCACATATTTATATCTCGATATTAAGCCGTTACGGTATACCGACCGTTACAAAGTCAAGCTACTCACTTTTTGATGAGTTGGAGGTTAAAACCGTAATGGCACTTTTAAAGGTGCTTGATAATCCTTATAATGACAAGGAGCTTATAACGATACTGCACTCGCCTGTATTTAATATAAGCTGTTCCGAGCTTACTCTCATTAAGCTGGTGGATAAAAAAGGCGCAATGTTTGATAATCTTGCTACTTATATCAATACCTTTGAAGATGAGCTTTCTGCCAAGCTCAAAAGTTTTATTTCCTTTTGGGAGCAGATACGTGAGCTTGCCTTAATTAAACCTTTCTGCGAGGTGCTTGATACCATTTACCGCATGACAGATTATATGAATTATATTGGCATGATACGCAATGGCAAAATACGTATGGAAAACCTTAAAATTCTTTCCTCACTGGCAGGAGAGATATATAACAGCGGAATTTGCGACTTTGGCGGCATTGTTAAGGGTCTTTGCGATATCGAAAAGGAAAACCCCGAATACGAGAGCAGTGCACTTTCTGACTATGACAATGCAGTGCAGATAATGAGTATACACAAAAGCAAAGGACTAGAATTTCCTATTGTATTTTTTGCACAGCTTAATAAAAATCTGCAAAGCATGAACAGGGATAATGCAATATGTCTTGACAGTAAAATGGGTATAGCCTTTAATCATTTTGATACAAAAACCAGGATACAGGCACCTTTTATGTACAAGACTGTCCTTAATAAACTCGCCGCAGATGACTCTCTTACAGAGGAGCTGCGTCTGCTGTATGTTGCTCTCACACGAGCAAAGGAAAAGCTGATAATGGTAGGTGTTGTAAATAATTTCGAGGACTCGCTTGCTGCATGGCAGCAATACAGCAGCTACAATGCAGAGGGATTGAAATTACCATCTTATGCCGCTTTCAGCTCTAAATCCTATCTAGATTGGATTATGAAAGCATATTACCGAGCACAAACCCTCAATGAGGAGCTTGAAAAGTATGGTATTGATACAATACCGTACAATGATATAATAAAGATTGATATAAAAGCCTTAGACGATATTAAAACCGATGAGCTGGATATATCCCGCATAAGAGAGCTTTTTAACAGAATGACCCCGCAGGACGCACCCGAAAAGGAAAGAGCAGAGCTTAGCAAAAGGCTTTTGTCAGACTATCTTGACAATGAGGCAGTAATTCTGCCATCCAAAATTTCCATTTCGGAAATAAAAAGACAGCACCAGGTTGAGGCATACAAGCAGCTTGAGTATGACCTGAGTATGCTTGACGCTCCATCCTCTGACAGCATAGCAGGTATTCTTACACAAAATAAGCAAAAGGATACCTCCGTTATGTTTGATGAGCCTGAATTTCTCTCAAACGGAAAAAAACCGCTTACAGCCGCACAAAGAGGTACGGCATACCACACTGTTTTTGAACATCTTATGCTTAAAGCAGATTCCGATGAGGAATTTATTAAAGTACAGCTTGATACGCTCAGAGAAAAGAATATTTTAAGCGAGGAAGAATATAAGTGTATCAATGCCAAAAAATTTGTTGAATTTCTGCAATCACCTCTTGGCAAAAGAATTTGTACCTCACCTGAGGTAAACAGGGAAGCACCGTTTGTTATGCAGCTTGCTCCGTCCGAGGTCTTTTCCAATGGCGGATATGATACAACTGATGCAAAAATACTTGTACATGGTATAATTGACCTGTATTTTGAGGAAAATGATTATATCATACTTGTTGATTACAAAACCGATAAGGTTGACGATAAGAACACACCCGAGGTTATATGCGACAGATACAGAATACAGCTTGATTACTATAAGCGTGCAATAGAACTTAGCAGCGGCAAAAAGGTTAAGCAGGCATATTTGTACCTTATTTCATCTGGAGAGGCTGCACTTGCCTGTGAATATTAAGTAAACTCTGATTAATTAATCCTTCACAGCTTTGGTTTAAATTTTCCATACCTTCCTCAAACTCCCTTGACGAAGCGCCTACGGCTTCGCCTGCGGTCGTTTTCGTTGTTCTGAAAAATTTAATCTCAAACCTGTTTTAGCGAATTAATCAGAATTTCCTTTAACAATCATAATTCCACAACACCCCGAATATTATATCCTATAAAGGATTGAGGATAAAACCTCATATATACGAAGGGAGTATTTATATGGAAAGTACAGATACAGCAATAACAAGCAACAGCATTACCGTATGTGGAAAAATTGCAGGCAGATTTGAATTAAGCCATCAGGTTTATGGGGAAAGCTTTTACAGCTTTTATATCGAAAATAAAAGATTAAGCGACACAACGGATATTCTGCCCATTATTATATCCGAGAGGCTGCTTGCTGACGAGAATTTTGGTGCAGGTGATTGTGTTACGATAAACGGTCAGATACGCTCCTACAACAGCAACGACGGTATAAAAACACACCTTGTGCTGAGTATTTTTGTTAAAAGCATTTTTAAAGCCGCAAACGAGGAAGATATTACAAACAGCGTTATGCTTGACGGCTTTATATGCAAAGCCCCCGTTTACCGCACCACCCCCTTTGGCAGGGAGATAGCTGATGTTCTGCTTGCAGTAAACAGGGCATACGGCAAGTCAGACTACATACCCGTAATATGCTGGGGAAGAAACGCTAAATTTGTGTCCACACTGCCTGTCGGAGAAAATATTACAATCTACGGCAGAATGCAGTCAAGAGATTATCAGAAAAGGCTTGAAAACGGGGAAAGCATTACCAAAACTGCCTACGAGGTTTCTGCCTCAAAGCTCCAGCTTAACAGCGTAAATTAATCACAAAAAAGTAATTATTTCCCTCTTACTTGACAAATATACAAAATAATAGTATTATAATAGTGTCAAATGACTATTTATACTTTAATGTAAGGGGGTAATTCCTATGAAGTCAGAATTATTTGTACAGTACAGCGGTAATCAGGTTGACACAAAGCAGCTCCTTGATATTGCTAAGGAAACCTGGAAGGCTGAAGGTAACAAAGTAAAGGATTTACAGTCCGTTGAACTTTATTATAAGCCGGAAGAAGGCAAGTGCTATTATGTATTTAATGGCGAAGGCTCAGACGACAGCTTTTTTACAGTTTAATATGACTAAATGAAAAAGTGTACTCATTACGGGTACACTTTTTTATTGCCAAATCAAATTTCTTAAATTCTGTGGTTTACAAGTGCAATGCTGTAAACCTTGTTTTCCTTGTCCACCATTACCTGCACTGTCATTTTTTCGTCGGCAGACATATAGGTATG